>JAAZMG010000143.1 GCA_012798935.1 Tissierellia bacterium
TCAAATTCTTTATCATATATTGTCCACCTTCCATACCACAATTTTTTTATTAATATATACTATCTGTATCTATCGTAGCTTATAATCTCATCAAGACTCTTTCTTGGTTTTGGTGCAGGTGATTCGGTAGGGTAGCCTAGAGGGGTTATGGAAACTACCCTTACCTTCTCTGGAATATCTAATATTTGTTTTACCTTGTTTTCATCAAAACTACCAAGCCAGCAAGTACCTAATCCTTGTTCATAAGCTGTTAATATCATATAGGCAGTGGCTATGGATAAATCAACAGTATAACGTGGTTGACCACATTTCATAATAGATTCTGTTTCTGTACCACAGCAAACTAAAATTATTGGAGCCTCTCCAACAAAAGGCTGACCTATGGCTTCAGTGAGCCTTTCCCTTGTTTTTGAATCCTTCACAACGATAAACTTCCATTCTTGCCTATTCTTTGCGGATGGAGAAAGTCTTGCAGCTTCTAAAACTTTTAGTAGCTTTTCTTCTTCCACAGGCTTATCGCTATATTTCCTTATACTTCTCCTTCCTTGTATTGCGGATAAAATATTCATTATGTATACCTCCTTTTGAGTACTTAACTTTAAAATGCTGGTAAATATGCATATCCAATCACTAAGTAAATACCGATGCTCGGTGCTAATACCCATGGCCAGTAAATATCAACCATCGGCACTAACATATACTTTCATGTAAACTTATTCCCTATGAAATCCATGATACCTGGTTCCTTGAAATATTAGATTCCCTCTATCCCCTTCAACCAACATACCGTATTCCTTTGAAGGCACAACAAACTCCATTCTATCTCCACTTTGCACTTGAAAGGTTACATAATAGGTGGTAGAGGTGTGTACATGAGCCCCATTATTATTATGTTGTTTTGAAACATGGGTTCTTTTGCCAACCACCTCAGCCTCTACATTTAAAATAGGCTGTTTATTATTAGAACGCCATTGGCCTATACCTTTAATAATTCTAAACATTATGAGTCCAAATATGAGCATAAAAAATATTGGGAACAAAAAACTTATAATTGAAAACATATTGATCATCTTATAAAAGTCCATATTAACCTCCTTATACCACTAAAATTACTTTTAGGACAAAACTTTAATAGCCTCCATTCAATTTGAAAAACCGTTCCGGATAAATATTTGCACCTGGTACTAAATACTATATCATAAATATCAACATTTGGTAAATATCTAAGCCCGGTACTAACATTTTAGCTTATTGCTCAAATTAAAACTATTCTTCTTTACTCTCTATGTATTTTGCTCTATATTTATCAAAATATCTTTTAATTGCCTTAAAGTCTAAATTAGTTATTATTAAGCCAATTAATATAAATATAACCCCTATCCATTGCATCTTTGAAAGTTGTTCAGAAAGTACAATCCTTGCAGTTATTAATCCTACTATTAAAACAAGTAATGATAAGGGAGCTATTTTGGCAATAGAATATTTGGCAATTAGCTTGCCCCACATACCATATCCAAATAATGTGGCACCAATACTCAAATATAACACAGCAAATACAGATATTCCTTTTAGATTAGAGATTACACCTATCAAGGTCTCAGGTGTATCGAATATTAGAGCAAATGCTAAAAGTGGAAGAGGCGGTATCAAGCTACCCCATACAATCAAACTTAGCATATCCAGTTTTTCTTCTTTAGCAATAGCTTTTTGGGAGGAAAGCCTTACAATTATATTTGAAATCGCCCAAAAAACAGGAGCAAGTATGGTCAATATAAAAGCATTTATTGGAACCTTTGTTATTTTATTTGCACCAGAAGCTATCCCTATGATAAAAAGTCCTACAGCAGCAACCAAAAATCCTATTACTTGCTTGGTTTTTAATCTTTCCTTTAAAAATATCCATGCGAAAAATGGTGATATGAAAGCTTGTAATTCTACTATTATAGAAGCTAAACTAGCTGGCATTCCAATCTCCATTGCATAAAACAGACATGCAAACTGTCCAACTCCTACAGTAAGTCCATAGAAGATTATATATTGCCACTCTAAATTTGGTCGCTTAATAAAAAATACAGCAGGTAATGCAGTTATTAGAAATCTTAAACAAGCTAATAACATAGAAGGAATTCCATCTAGCCCTAATTTAATGACAGTAAAGTTTGCTCCCCAAACTATTACTACCAATAGTGCAATTGTCATATCCTTCTTTTTCATAGAATTATTCCTCCTATCCCATATTTTCTATCTAAACACATTTGTTTATATATATTAACTATAATTATATATCCTTTGATTTCCCATTTCTACAAAGTTTTTAACTTTTTTGAATAAAAAGGAAATAGATGCTTTAAACATTCCTTATGCTATTAAGATTATTTTTAGAATAGAATTTCAAAACTCTAGATTTATCTATATTCCTATTTTAATATATTTTTACTCTATATTATGGTATTATATAGTTATATTTTGAAAGGGGATGGTGAAATGAAATTTATTTCCTATATATTTGATAATGATGAAAGCTTTGGTATACTAAATAAAGATGATACAGCAGTAATACCTATGGATATCTTATTTAATAAATTAAAAATGGAAGTACCAAAGAACTTACTGGAGTTTATCCGTACCTATTCTGATAGTTTTATTCCTGATTTGCAGGAAGCTATAAACAATAGCCACAATAATACAATACCTTTAAAGAATATAAAGATTATTGCGCCAATACAATATCCGAGAAGAAATATTTTTTGTCTGGGAAAAAATTATGCTGACCATGCAATGGAAGTTCAGAGCCTACCTGATGGGGAAGCTGCTATTCCAAACTATCCAATTTATTTTACAAAAGTTGCTGATCCTGCTATAGGTCACATGGACAAAGTTATAATCCCAAAAGATTATACACAAAAAATTGATTATGAAGTAGAATTGGCAATTGTAATTGGAAAAGATGGTAAAGATATTTCCCCTGAAGAAGCTGAAAACTATATATTCGGATATACTATTGGAAATGATATATCTGCAAGGGATATTCAAACTAAACATATACAATGGTTTAAGGGCAAAAGCTTAGATACATTTACACCTATGGGACCTTATTTGGTACATAAATCAGAAATAGGATTTCCTGTTGAACTTGATATAACTTCTAAGGTTAATGGGGAAATTAGACAAAAGTCAAATACTAAAAACCTAATATTTGATATACCAACTATCATCTCAGATCTATCTAAAGGTCTTACCCTAAGGGCAGGAGATATTATACTAACAGGAACTCCAGCAGGTGTAGGTATAGGTTTTAAACCACATAAATACTTAAAATCTAAAGATGTGGTGGAATGTTATATAGAAAAGATTGGAACTTTGGTTAATATTATAGAATAGTACATAAAGGCAAAATAGGCAGACAATGTAGTCTGCCCTATTATTTACAATAATCTTAGTCCAATCCTTATTACCAATATTGTGCAGGAGCCTCCCCCTTTGTTTCGATAATCTGGGGTTTCCTAGGGGGGATTTCATCCTCATCGATTTCTAATAGTTGAACTTCAAACTCCCATGAGTCGCCATAATCAAAAAAGTATAGAAATTTCTGCTTTATAAATAATTCAAGTTCACCAATTATGCTCTCATTTACATATGGCCCCTGATTGCACATGGGTGAATGAAAAGCATGCCTGGAATATCTTTTACCATCCATGAAAAATGAGTATAGGTGATCGTCATCAAAATCAAAAGCTTTTTGGATGGAATCATGCAAATCTTCTAAAGTATGTTTAAAAGAAAGTTTTATTTTGCGCCATATACCCTTCCCAAGGGATACCTTGAATATGTAGCTACCTTTAACAATGTTACTTATCGAAGTCCTAATTGTATTGTTTAAAACACCTTCTGGGAAAATAGGCTTTATGAGCTTGTAAAGTGGAATAAATCCATTTTGTTTTGTTTCATCGTATAATTTGTCAAGGTTAGCCATATTTTTGTTATCCGTAAATAATGGAAACATAGTGAATTGAAACTGATGAGCAACATCTGGAACAATATCTTTCTCATTCATACCTAATTCCTTTAGCCATGGTATATTCCAATATTCTATTTTCTGTTCAGTCAAAATCTTACAAATATTTACACCGAGCTTCGTTGGAATAATGGTTTTTATTGAATCATCATATTTATTTTTCTTTTTCCCCTCCACAATAATTGGTATATATCTGCAAAACCCGAAATAATCAAAATACTGTATTATTACCGATGAATATGAAAATATGGGATCATAATCTACCCTTTGCGAAAAAGAACCCTTTTCCAATTTTTGTCCAGGATTTGAATTAGCAATAATTTGCACCGTTTGGTCTATAATATTATTGATTAAACCCCACCTCATGACCTCTTCCAAATCATATCTTATCCAAAATGTTTCAAAAAGAAATGCATACTTTTCATAAATATTTAAGTTATCAAATTCATTTTTTCTTACTGTTCTATTTAAATAGATATTCCCTTTATCATCCGCTTTTCTTACATATAGTTTTCCAAGCAATACTAGATTAAAAACCAGGTTAATAATAGGATAGGATTCCTGCTGATAATTTGGTGCGCTTACTTCCCTTTTATGACTAAGTAATGAATTTATTACGAAAAGATCATTTTTCCCTAACATTGCCCTTTTCTTAGATAGTACTGGTTTCTTTTCATCTAGATAATTACAGAAAACCATAAAATCATTAACTGTATTTATTATATCGTGTTCTTTTACTCTATGCATTGTTTTTCTTTCCTTTCTTTAATATTGTACGGAACGAGGCTGTGATCATTCCCTATCAAATCCATGATACCTAGTTCCTTGGAATATTAAATTGCCTTTATCCCCTTCAACTACATGCCCTATTCCTTTGAAGGCACAACAAATTCCATTCTATCCTCACTTTGTACCTGAAAGGTTATATAATAAGTAGTGGAGGTATGTACATGCCTCCCTTTATTGTGACGATGCCTTGAAATATTAGTTCTTTTAGCAATCACTTCCGCATCTACATTTAAAATAGGTTGCTTGTTATTAGAGTTCCATTCACCTATACCCTTAATAATCCTAAATATTATGATTCCAAATATTAGTATAAAAAATATTGGAAATAAGATATTCATGATTGAAAACATATTGATCATCTTATAAAAATCCATATTAACCCCATTATACCACTAAAATTGCTTTTAAGACAAAATTTTAATAACCTCGATTTATCTATATTTCCATTGTCACATACTTTTACCCTATATATAAATATCTACACCCGGTAAATATCTACACCCGGCACTAACATATTAACTTGTTTATGATAAATTAGAGTGTTAGCGTTGTGTTTGTAATGTTTATATGACTAGAAATTAGTTAGATTAATTAATTTGACCATACTTTATAGGATGAAATAATTTGATTTTTAAAGGAGAATTTAGGATAAGGTAATTTGCTTTATAACATTTAAATAAGGATATATAATCTTTTTTTAAAATATCTCTTTGTTCCTTATCTACTATCATCTTTCTATATGTATCGTTGACTATTAAATATATTAGGTAAAAACTTCCCTATATTCCTTCTTCCTACCTCACCTAATATATTAGATTCCCACCAAATATTATTATCTTCTTCCCCCAATCTCATAAGAGTTAATCTATAATATATAGAGTATTGGCTAATACTTCTGTATCCATTCCCGTTTCATTAAGTATGGTCATTGGACATTGCTAATATTTTAAATTTTAATTTTTCCATATTCATTCCTCCAATTAATATGATTGTATATTATAGACTAAAAAATGTAGACATTAACAGCAAAATTCAGCATAAATAAAATTTATGCTGAATTTTACTGTTAATTATTGCTTTGTATAAATAGTAAAGTTACAATGAATATAGAAACATATGTTTTTTCTAAGGAGGTTTTATTATGCTTGAAACAGAAAAGGCTTATATTGCAGGTATTATTGATGGTGAAGGGAGTATTATGCTTACCCGATTTCACAAAAACGAATATCCCTCGCCTTGCGTTTCTATTTCTTCTACAGATATTGAACTACTAGAGTGGATTAGAGATACTACAAAAATAGGGAGAATCATAAGTAAAAAGAATTATAACAAGAAAAAATTAAGAGCAAAACATATTCTAAACAATTATAAAAAAGTCACCTTAAGAAATGGCAAATATTCTAATGAAATGAAAATAAAAAAAGAACAATTCTATATAGATTTCATGGCATTATAAAAACTCTAGGCATTCCTAGAGTTTCTTTATCTTCTTTATTCATGTGATCAACTTCCCTATTAATATTTATCTACTTTATTATATATGGTGGAGGCGGTGGGACATGTTCTCCTATAGTTTCCTAAAGGCACTGACTATATCTTGAACTTTTCGCAAAGTTCCCTAGCGTATTATGGAAGCTAATAGTAAGGGAATGTTCTCCCAAGCAGATCTTCCATCCTAGTACTGCATATCCTTAGACTTAGCAGCCTATAAGTCGATACAGGGCTGTTGGATTTTTCCACATACCCCTCGGTATTAGCATAGTTTCCCTTAGCCTTCACCGATTAAGCCAGGTTTTCACCTATGGATCACTCCATAGGGCGACTCCTTTGAATCGAACCCACGTCCGAAAACATTTCCACTAGAGTTTCTCCGAGTGCAGTCAGTAATTTGACATTCCCTCCACTTGACCCTTACTGACAAGGTTCAAGCTTTAGTAGCTTCATAGATTCCGTGCCAAGCTCAAAGCTTTGCCAGGTGCGGTTCCCCACTAAGTTGGCGCCCTATCCTAAGTCGTGGGATTCTCGGGTAGGACGAGCTGCTTTAATTAAGCAGCTAATGCGTAATTATCGTTTGCGTTTAATTTAGTTTGCCACTTTTAACGTTGTTTGGCGACAACGACTCGCTACTCCTGATTCCACATCCCCGTCGAAACCAAATTCGCCCCCATATTGAATTTTTATGTGCATTGTTCATTATAGCAAAAATATGATATTATGTCAATTGAAAAAGTCAGGACCTTGATGAGAAGCCCCTTTGTGAGTAAGATTAATACTGTTCTCCTCAAGATGACATGGTGCATGTAAGTATTGTCATCTATATTTCTCGGACATATGTTGTTCCATTCTTCTTTGTGCATCTTTCTTGGCAATAGTCTCCCTTTTATCATACAGTTTCTTTCCTTTGGCTATTGCTAGTTCTATTTTAACTAGTCCATCTTTAAGGTAAAGAGATAAAGGTATTAGAGTATATCCTTTTTGCATAATAAAGGAATTTAGCCTTCTAATCTCCCTTTTATGGAGTAATAGTTTCCTTTTCCTAATAGGATCTAAATTATAAATATTCCCTTGTTCATAAGGGCTTATGTGCATACTATATACATAGACTTCTCCATTTTCCACCATTGCATATGCTTCTTGTATATTTACTTTTCCCTGTCTAATGGATTTTACCTCTGTGCCTTTTAATACCAAGCCTGCTTCAATAGTATCCTCAATAAAATATTCATGCCTTGCTTTTCTATTTCTAGCCAATGCTTTTACATTTTCTTTTTTCATATAAATCACCACGCTTATATTAAGTCTAATTATGAGTTTATCAACCTTTTAGAGGCCTGTCAATATGAA
Organism: Tissierellia bacterium; assembly: GCA_012798935.1. Lineage (GTDB taxonomy): Bacteria > Bacillota > Clostridia > Tissierellales > Tepidimicrobiaceae > JAAZMG01. The sequence continues at coordinate 7,649 of JAAZMG010000143.1, forward strand.
AATCCGGTCATTTAAATAGGAAATCGACCATTGAAATGGTCTCTACGGGTAATTTAAATAATGTGTCATAATTTTGTGGAGGTTCACGACATATTTGGGAAGAACGCCGCCTCCGATTCAGGATTCAAGAAGTATCACAACACGGAGAAAAAATGGTCGTGAAGATCGCTATCGCTAAAAA
>JAAZMG010000144.1 GCA_012798935.1 Tissierellia bacterium
AATATATTAAAGCAACCAATAAGAATTAAAGTAGCATAAAAAGTAAACTGATAGACTATTAAGTCTTACAGCTTAGAGGCGACTTGGGCACGCCCTGTTGTTTACAACTGAATCCTGCGACTTTAGTCGTGGGAGGTTCAAAGAACCTGATTTCCCAAATTATATAGCTAAAAAATTAGATGAAATGGGACATGAACTATATCCTCAAGTAGAAAGAGGTTCCTTTGGTAGAGGGCAGATAATAATAAAAGACAATGAAACCTTAATAGGTGGAACTGATCCAAGAGCAGATAGTACTGTAGTAGCTTGGTAAAGATTATGACCTAGACAAATTAACCTTTGTCCGGGTCTTTTTATTTGACAAAAGTAAAAAATAGATATAAAATTAAATTGGCATATGCCAATAACTTTAAAACCATAGGAGGTTAGAGGATGAAAATTGCATTATCATCGGGGGAAAAAGATTTGAAAAGTTCTCTTGATTTAAGATTTGGAAGATGTAGTTATTTCATAATCTATGATTTAGAAACAGAACAATTTAAAACAGTGGATAACAAAGGGCAAAGCTCTAGTGGAGGGGCAGGGATTGCTGCAGCTCAGCAACTAATAGATGAATCTGTAGAAGCTGTTATTACTGGAAATGTAGGACCTAATGCCTATGAACTACTTAATAGTTCCAATATAAAGATATATAAAGGCGACTGTATTCCCTGTAAAGATTTAATAAAATTCCTTAAAGAAGGAAAATTAACAGAAATTAAAGAAGCTGGGCCAGCTCATCATGGAGGAGGTAGATAGATGAATATAGCAGTACTAAGTGGAAAAGGTGGAACAGGTAAGACTACGATTTCCACTAATCTATCTCTTTTGCTAAAAGCTAACTATATTGATTGCGATGTAGAGGAACCTAATGGATTTATATTTTTAAAACCAGAAAAAACTCTAGAAAAGGAAGTAGAAATAGAAGTTCCTGAAATAGACAAAGAAAAGTGCATATTATGTGGAGATTGTGTTACCACTTGTAAATTCAATGCCCTAGCAAAGAGTAAAGATAGGATTATACTATTTGATAAATTATGCCATAGCTGTGGAGCCTGTGAATTAGCTTGCCCTAGTGGAGCAATAGAATATATTAAAAGGGCTACAGGAATAATTGAAGAAGGCAAAAAGGATAAAATATTATGCAAAAGAGGAATGTTAAATATTGGAGAACCTATGGCAGTACCAATTTTAAAGGAACTATTAAAAGACCTTCCTAAAGAAGATACAAATATATTAGACAGTCCTCCAGGAACTTCATGTAATGTGGTAAATACCCTTCATTACGCAGATAAAGCTATTTTGGTTACAGAACCTACAGCTTTTGGACTTCATGATTTAAAGATGGCTGTAGAGTTGGTTAGAGGTTTTAATATTCCTTTTGGGTTAATTATCAATAAATATGATGAAAAAAATCAATATTTAAAAGAATATATAGAGGAGGAAAAGCTTACTTTATTAGGAACCATCCCCTATAAAAGAGAGATAGCAGAAAGCTACTCAAAAGGTGAAACCCTAATAGACATAGTAGAATACAAAGAAGCATTCCAAAAGATTATAGAAAACATAGAGGAGGTGCTCTTGTGAGATTAGGCATAATCAGTGGCAAAGGAGGAACAGGTAAAACCACCATTGCTGTATCCATTGCAGAGTTAGAAAAAGCCTCTATAAGAGTAGATGCAGATGTAGATGCTTCTAATATGTATCTATATTATGATGGATGGGACATAGATAAAGAATATTTTTTTGGGAATGATATAGCTTCAGTAGATAAAGACCTATGTATTGAATGTGGTAAATGTAATGAAGTTTGTAGATTTGATGCTATTAATATGGGAGATGTTAATCCATTAAAGTGTGAAGGTTGTGGAGCTTGTACATTGGTTTGTCCTAATGAAGCAATAGGCCTTGTAGAACAAAAAACAGCAGAGATATATACTACAGAAATTCCTAATGGGAAAATTTTTAGAGCAGATATGGAAATAGGTGGAGATGGATCAGGGCTTTTAGTATCTCGTCTTAGAAAAAAAGCAGAAAAATATGAAACTAATTCCAATCTTACTATATTAGACGGTTCTCCAGGAATTGGCTGTCCAGTTATAGCTTCTATTACCAACAATGACAAGGTACTCATTGTTACAGAGCCTACTAAATCAGGATTAGAAGATTTTATTAGAGTATTTAAATTGGCAGAGCATTTTAATATATCTGCTTTAGCATGTATAAACAAATACGATATAAATGAAGAAGTAACCAATGAAGTAGAAGAGTATTGTAAAGATAAGGAAATACCTTTAGTAGGGAAGATTCCCTATGATGAAATGGTAGTTAAATCCATAAATGATTTAAAGCCTATAATATACTATGAAAATAGCAAAGCTAATCATGCCATAAGAGAGATGTGGAAAGAAATAAAAGAAAATTATGTTAATATGAGGGAGGAATTTTAATGAAAATAGCAATTGCATCGGAAGGAAAAAAAGTAAGTGGTCATTTTGGACATTGTGAAGGATTTACTATGTATGAAGTAGAAGGAGATAAGGTTTTAAGTAGTGAATTTATACCAAATCCAGGCCATAAACCTGGGTTTCTTCCAGTTTTCTTAAAGGAAAAAGGTGCTGATGTAATAATATCGGGGGGAATGGGAGGAACAGCTCAACAGTTATTTGATGATAACGGAATCCAAGTAGTTGTAGGAGCAGAAGGAGACTGTGATGGTGTAGTAGAGGATTATTTAAATGGAAAACTAAAATCCACTGGTTCAGTATGTGAAGAACATGCTCATGAAGGACATTGTGGAAAATAGAAATATAAAAGGCTAATCCGAAAGGGTTAGTCTTTTTTAAAATAGTTATTGACATATACCCGAAACCATGTTATTATAACCATAGTGAACATATACCCATAATAAAAGGAGGTGGAACTATGCCAAGGAGAAATGGTATGGGTCCTATGGGAATGGGGCCAATGACAGGAAGAGGAATGGGATTTTGTAGACCTAGAGTATATGGCTATGAAAGAAGAATGGGAAGATTTACCCCATGGGTAGAACATCCTATTAGTGCGGAAGATGAAAAGAACTTCCTTAAAAATGAAAAAGCAGCTTTAGAAACAAGATTAAATGAAATAGAAAAAATATTAGAAAATTTTGAAGAATAATAAAAGGATGGGTAGCCATCCTTTTATTATGGTATATAATATACAATAGATATTGAAGGGAGTTGATAAAATGGCTAGGCCAAGAAAAAGAAGAAGGGTTTGTGGGCTTCCAAATGTAAAAGCATTTGGTCCACTAAATGGAAATATTAAAGATGAGGTTCCAATTATTCTGTCTGTAGAAGAATTTGAAGTAATCCGTTTTATAGACTTAGAAGGTTTGGAGCAAGAGCAATGTGCAGAAAGGATGGATGTAGCTCGTTCTACAATTCAAAGAATGTATACAGAAGCGAAAAAAAAGGTTGCAGATAGTATAGTAAATGGTAAGGTATTGAGGATAGAAGGTGGCGACTATATACTATGTGAAATAGATAGAGAACAATGTCCTTCATGTGGTAGAGGACGACATAGGCATGGCGACAGTATATAGGAATATAAAAATCCCTTACATATTCATTTTAAATGTGAAAATTGTATTGATAAAGAGAGATGATGAGAGGAAATTAAAATGTTTTAAAAAGGTAGAAATGCAGGTATATGGGTTAATACTTTATCTTTCAAAATATAAAGGGATCGAGCTTGAGTATCTATTTTAAAGAACTTAAGACTGATCCCTTGTTCGTGAAGTTAATCTAAAATAACCTGAATTTGCTACTCCTTATCCTTATTATCTTTTTTTTCTCCTTGTATTTTATCTTCTTCTACTATTTCTATACAACAACATGATTTCTTTTTCTTAAATAAATCAGAAAGAGTAGTCTTCTTTTTTTTAGCCATATTGTCACCTCCCACTACATAATTATATTAAATACATACCCTGTAATGATTGCTACTGTAAATATGGAAAGAACAAAGGCAATCATCATCTTCTTTTTAAATATGGAACCTAATAATGAAAGTTCAGGAATACTTGCTCCAGCGCCGCCAATAATAAGTGCAATCATAGTTCCATAGCCGACACCCTTATCAATAAGTATTCTTGCGATAGGTATCATTGTTTCTGTTCTTATATACATTGGAATACCTGTTTAAATAGGATTAATGAATCGAAAAAAGCGTATTTAAAAGCTGCTTTATTTTTTTGTAAAAAAGTGCCTTCAAAGTTTTCGTATACTATTTCATCATCTTCTTCACCTTTAATGCTTACATTTTTGACTTCCCCTTCAAAACCAAGCTTATCAAGTAACAGCCCAATTATAACTGCAAATATAAAAGTAAAAACAGTATAGAGAATAGTTGCTTTTAACCCGAAAAATGTTAAGAATAATGCTATAATAGCAGGATTTAATATAGGTGATGTTAATAGGAATGATATAGTTCCTGAAAAAGGAGCTCCACTTTTTAACAGTCCTACTAAAATAGGAACGGTAGAGCAAGAACAAAAAGGTGTTACAGCTCCTAGAACAGCTCCTAATATACTATTTAAACCTTTTCTAGGCGTAGTAAGTATTCTTTTGATCTTATCCTTAGACAAATAGATTTGAATAAGAGCTACAAGAAAACTAATTCCAATAAAAAGTAATATTAATTCTCCCATAAGAAATAGAAACATCTTTCCTACTTTTGTTAAACTACTCATCTGAAACATTATCTTTCCACTCCCCTTTATTTATGTTTTTAAAAATATCCATCAACATAGGATACATTTCATTAGACTTGTTAATTGAATAATAATTCCAGACAGCTACTTGCTTTTTATTGATTATATTGGCTTCAGTTAATATTTTTAGATGATAGGACATACTTGATTGACCCACATTAAAAAAATCGCATATATGGCATACACATCTTTCACCATTTATATATAGATATAAAAGTATTTTTAGACGAAATTCATCTGAGATTGCAGCGAAATCAGTAGCATATTGGTTTAATATTTCCATTGAGAATTCACCTTCTTTCTTATATCAATAATATTTGATTAATATATCAAAAAAAATTGATATACCTATATATTATAATATGTATACTTATTAATTTTGTCAACCATTACCTTAAAGATTAGAAAGGTTATTGACAATTAATAACTAAAAGCATATTATATGAGTAAAAGCGGATATAGTCATATAATTATAAGGAGGATATTTTTATGGATTGTTGTAAGCCAAAAAACAAGAACTGTGGATGTAATACGGGATGCTGTGAAGACATAGAAGAGAATCGAAGAGAGGAAAGTAAAAAGATAATAATTGATTTTCTATATCTGGATTTAAGTATATGTAACCGTTGCCAGGGAACTGATGAAGGTCTTGATAAAGCAATTGAAGATGTGGCAGAAGTGCTTAAACTAACGGGCATAGAGGTAGTTGTCAATAAAATTCATATTACTAATAAGGAAATGGCAATACAACACAAGTTTGTTAGTTCACCTACTATACGAGTAAATGGAAAGGATATACAAATGGAAGTGAAAGAATCCCTTTGTGAATCTTGTGGTGACCTATGTGGTGATGATGTTGATTGTCGAGTATGGGTATATAAAGGGAAGGAATATGATGTTCCGCCAAAAGCAATGATTATTGATGCTATTCTCCAAGCAGTATATGGTGATAGCAAAACACCAGTAAAAGATGAAAATAGTAAAGAAACATATAAACTACCAGAAAACTTGAGAAAGTTTTTTGAGTCCATTGACAAAAATAAAGATTTGAATAACAAGTAAAAACTATGTAAAAGCGCCTAATAATGGAGGTGAAATTGTGGATTTAATACAAGTTATGAAAGCTTTGGCTGATGAAACACGGATGAGAATACTAAATATACTAAAAGATGAAGAGTTATGTGTATGTGAGATTGAGATAATACTTGATATTACACAATCAAATGCCTCCCGTCATTTAAACAGGTTAACCAATGCAAGGATATTAGATAACTATAAAGTAGGAACATATGTATATTATAAAATAGATGAGAAAAAGGTAAAAGAGTATCCATTTATAAGGGAAATCATAGAAGAACATACTATGAAAGATACTCTATATCAAAAGGATTATGAAAGA
>JAAZMG010000145.1 GCA_012798935.1 Tissierellia bacterium
AATATAACTAAAATAATAGTAGGTTTTCCCAAAAATATGAATAACACAGTAGGTCCTCAAGGGGAGAAGGTATTAAATTTTGTAGATAAACTTAAAAAAAAATTTAATATAGAGATTATATTAGAGGATGAAAGGCTAACTACTATGGCTGCGGAGAGAACGTTAATAGAAGGAGATATAAGTAGAAAGAATAGAAAGAAAGTTATAGATAAGGTGGCAGCAACTTATATATTGCAAACTTATTTAGATAGAATATAAGAAGGTGAAAATATGAATGATACAATAATTTTATTGGATGAGATGGGAAATGAAAAGGAATTTCAGGTATTGGCAACCTTTGGATTAAATGAAATGGACTATGCAGTATTATTACCCTTAGATGATATAAATGAATTAACATATATATTGAGGATAGAGTATGATGATCAAGGTCAGCCTATACTAGTTGGTATCGACGATGATGAGGAGTTGGAATATGTTGTTGAAGTTTATGAAGAGATACGAAAAGAAAAATTACAATAAATTCTAATGGTTGACAAATATGATATATATCGATATTCTATAATGTAGGATAATAAGCGGGTGAAAGAATGAATATTAATATGGGTAAGGTTAAAGAAAGGTTTAAAGAAGAAGGATATAAGCTGACTACTCAGAGACGGGCCATCCTAAATGTAATAATTGAGAACCATGATAAACATTTAAATCCTGAGGAGATTTATAATATTGTAAAGATGAAATACCCAGAGATTGGTATAGCCACTGTATATAGAACTTTGCAATTATTAGAAAAACTAAATATAATCTATAGATTGAATTTTGATGATGGATATAATAGATATGAGTTAAATCATGATTCAGAAGGCCATCATCACCATCATTTGATATGTTTAAAATGTGGGAAAGTAATGGAAGTTGAGTTAGATCTTTTAGAAAACTTGGAAAATGAAATTGAGAGCGAAAATGATTTTAAAATTGTAGACCATAATGTGAAATTTTTTGGATACTGTATTGACTGCCAATAATGAATCCCATTTTGGGATTCGTTTTTTTTAGCAAGATTTTACAGTAATCTTAGGACTATATGATTTAAAAAATGGAGAAATTAATGAAAAGAGGAGATGATAAAATGGCAAGGAAAACAAATAAATTGAAGATTATTCCATTAGGTGGACTTGGCGAAGTCGGAAAAAATATTACCGTGTTTGAATACAAAGATGATATTATGGTTATTGATTGCGGTTTAAGCTTCCCAGATGATGAGATGTTAGGAATTGATGTGGTTATACCAGATATAACCTATCTATTAAAGAATAGAGATAAAATAAAAGGTATAGTATTAACTCATGGTCATGAAGATCACATTGGAGCGTTACCTTATATTCTTAAAAAATTGGATTTACCTATTTATGGTACAAAGTTAACCCTAGGATTGGTAGATAATAAACTAAAAGAACACAGACTTAATAATGTAAAGTTGAATGAGGTAAAAGCCGGTGACGTTATTAAATTAGGCTGCTTTACTGTAGAATTTATTAAAACTAGTCATAGTATACCTGATAGTGTTGCATTAGCAATAAATACTCCTGTAGGTATTGTAGTTCATACTGGAGATTTTAAAATTGATTATACTCCTATAAATGATAATATGATTGATTTACACAAGTTTGCAGAAATTGGGAGTAAAGGAGTTTTAGCTTTATTAGCTGATAGTACCAATGTAGAGAGGGCAGGATATACTATGTCTGAGAAAACCGTAGGGGATACTTTTAATGATATATTTTTAAAAGCACCCCAAAGGATAATTGTAGCAACTTTTGCCTCTAATGTTCACAGGATACAACAAGTGATTGACGCCGCCGAGCTCTATAATAAAAAGGTTATAGTTTCAGGAAGAAGCATGATAAATACAGTTAATGTATCTACAGAGTTAGGTTATTTAAAAATGGAAGAAGGCACATTGATTGATATTAATGATATGGATAAATATCCAAGTAATGAAATTGTAATATTGACTACGGGAAGTCAGGGAGAGCCTATGTCAGCTTTAACAAGAATGGCCTTCTCAGAGCATAGAAAGATAGAACTAATACCGGAAGATTTAGTGGTAATTTCTGCTTCCCCAATACCTGGTAATGAAAAAACTATTTTTAGAGTTATTAATAAATTAATGGAAATAGGTACAAAGGTTATATATGAATCCCTAGCAGATGTTCATGTATCTGGTCATGCTTGTCAAGAAGAATTGAAATTAATCCATACATTATTAAAACCAAAGTTTTTTATTCCAGTTCATGGAGAACATAGACATTTAAAAAGGCATGGAGAATTAGCTGAAGAATTAGGTCTTCCAAAAGAAAATATTTTTATAGCTAATAATGGGTCTGTTATTGAATTTACAAAAAACACTGGAGCAATAAATGGATATGTTCAGGCAGGTAATATTCTTGTCGATGGGCTAGGTATAGGAGATGTAGGAAATATTGTTTTAAGGGATAGAAAACATCTATCAGAAGATGGATTAATTATTGTAGTTGTTACTATGAGTAAGCAGGAAGGAAAAGTAATTGCAGGACCAG
>JAAZMG010000014.1 GCA_012798935.1 Tissierellia bacterium
AAATTATTTAAATGACATATGAAAGCTCACTTTTTTAACATGAAGGTGAGTTTTTCCTTTTATTGATATTGATATAGTTTCAAAATTTATGTATGATAGATTGATGGCATAGGAAAAAATCTTATTAATATTAGGGGGTAAAGTCTATATGAAGGAACAAGTAAATTTCTTTAAAATTGCCAGAGTACTATCAATACCTTTATTAGCTTTCATTTTGTGGTATGTATTTTTACCGGCAATTAATCTACATTTTTTTGAATTTTGGATTTATCTTATAGTTAATTTAGTATATACCATAATTATCCTAATTACATTTAATAAAAAGTATTATAAGTTTTTCATAATACCAGTAATTTTATTTGCTTTATTAATTATATTAAAATTGTCTTCGGCAACAATGCTTCATTCAACAAGATATGCAAATTTAATTAAAAAGGAAAATAGTTCTTTTGAAGAAGATATAAAAGAAGCCTCATTTGAGCAAGTGCCTACAGTTGATAGGGATACAGCACAAAGATTAGGTAGTAGGAAAATGGGGGAGATGTTGGATTTGGTTTCTCAATATAATGTATCTAATGCTTATACTCAAATAAATTATGATGACAAGCCAGTAAGAGTTACTCCCCTTGAATATAATGGGTTCCTAAAGTGGATAGGTAACAAAAAAGAAGGAATACCCAACTATATAATAGTAGATATGATAGACGGTAAAGTAGAGTTAAAGAAACTTGGAAACAATATAAAATATTCTAAGTCAGATAAATTATCAAGAGATATTTATAGGCATTTAAGATTTAAATATCCTATGGATATGTTTTTTGAGGTGAATTTTGAAATTGATGAAGAAGGAACCCCTTATTGGGTAGCACCAGTATATCATAATACAATTGGTTGGTTTGGAGGATTTGATGTAAAAGAAGTAATATTAACCAATGCAACAAATGGAGAAACTAAAAAATATAATATAGAAGATGTACCAAAATGGGTTGATAGAATTTATGATGCTGATGAAATAATCCAGCAGCTTAATTGGAATGGAGGACTTCAATCAGGATTTATTAATTCCTTATTTGCTCAAAAGGGTGTATTACAAACAACTGAAGGATATAATTATCTAGCTATAGATGATGATGTTTATTTGTATACAGGCATGACATCTGTAGGGGCTGATGAATCTAATGTTGGCTTTGTACTTGTAAATTTAAGAACAAAGGATACTAAATTTTATAAAATGTCATCAGCAGAAGAATTTTCAGCTATGGAAAGTGCTGAAGGAGCAGTGCAAGAAAAAGGTTATATATCAACCTTTCCAATATTATTGAATATAGACAATAAGCCAACTTATTTTATGTCTCTAAAGGATGAAGCAGGACTTGTTAAAATGTATGCATTAGTTGATGCACAAAACTATCAAAAAGTATCAATTGGTACAACAGTGAATAATGTTGTTAGTACTCATATAGGCAAAGATATAACTAATACTGAGTCTGAAGAAGATACGGAACCAACGGAATTTTCAAATGCAAAAGGTAAAATAATAAGTATTGAATCAGTTGTTATTGACGGTAACACTCATTATTATTTCATAGTAGATAATAGTGATAGCATATTTATAGCTAATATTGGGGTATCAGAAAAGTTACCGTTTATAAAAGTTGATGATGAAGTTAATATAGAATATTATGAAAAAAATAATTTAAATCAAGTAAAGAAACTAGAACTTTTAAAATAAAGTAAACAAAAGTCTGTTTAAATCTAATGTTTTAGCTATCAACACATCTAGTTTATATGGAACTAGATGTGTTTTATATGTAACATATCATAGAAGTGAAAGGATATCTTTAGGCGTTTTAATATGTTATAATTTAAAAGGACATATTGTTACAATAAATGTGATAAAATTCTAATTTATGCTACGAGGTGTTTATATGGAAGGATTAATCTATAGTTTTTTTGCAGGAATATCAACATCTATAGGAGTTATACTAATTATAATATTTGGAAAGCCAAATGAAAAACTTTTATCTACTTTATTGGGATTTGCTGGGGGTATAATGGTTTCTATATCTGTTTTTGAATTGATGCCAGAATCAGTTGAAGTAGGTTCTTTAATCAGTACAGTAATAGGATTTTTACTAGGTGCTGCTATTATGAGGATTTTAGATAAATATGTACCCCATTCTCATTTATCGGAAACAGAAAATATAGTTGAAGAAAGTGCAGAAAACTTTAAAGTAGAGGCAAATTCTATGATGAGAGCAGGATGTTTAATTTTATTTGGTATAGGTATTCATAATTTACCGGAAGGTTTAGCAATAGGAGCAGGATTAGAGTCCAGTCCAGAATTTGGAATGGATATAGCTTTGGCCATAGCTCTCCACAATATTCCGGAAGGATTAGCAATGGCAGGGCCTTTGAAAGCAGGAGGGCTAGAATCTAAGAAAATATTTTTATTTACATTGATAGCAGGTCTAATGACACCATTAGGAACTATTATAGGTTTAATATTTTTTAAGATATCTCCGGCATTTATAGGTGGTTCTTTAGCTTTTGCTGCAGGAGCTATGATTTATATAGTAATTGACGAAATAGTGCCTAAAGCTAATGAAATAAATAGCCATTTTAGCAATCTAGGGATGATAAGTGGAATTTTATTAGGATTTGCTTTTCTATAAGCTATTAATTAAATTTTAAAACGAAAAAATGAGTTAAAGGGACATCCCTTTAACCCATTTTATATAAATGTTTCGATTTTATATTTTTCAAATTTATCTTGAATCCAGGTATTATATGCTTCTGGGAATTTTTCTTGGTATATCATATCTTTTATATCTTCTTTGCTATCTTCATAATTAGCTTCTTTTGCTTCTTTTTTATCTTCTACTTTAATAATATGATATCCAAACTTTGTTTTAACTGGAGAACTAATTTTACCAACTTCTAATGAAAAAGCAGCCTCTTCAAATTCTGGCACCATAGCTCCTTTTCCAAAGAATCCAAGGTCCCCGCCATTTTTACTATTGCCAGTGTCTGTAGAGTATTCTTTTGCTAATTTTTCAAAATCTTCACCAGCAGCTAATTTTTTTTCAATTTCTAGAGCAGTTTCTTCAGTTTCAACTAATATATGTCGAGCTTTTACCTCTTCTGGTTGATTAAAGGTTTCCTTGTTTTCTTCAAAATATTTTTTTTGTTCTTCTTCTGTTATGGAAATTTCTGGCTCTAATAATTTTTTAATAGATAGATTGGTTTCTATATTCTTTTTTAAATCTTCTTCTGAAATTCCAGAATATTGGAGGGCGTTATTTAAGGCTTCTTCACCCCCCATATTTTCTTTCATCTTATCAATTTCATTTTGTATATTTTCCTCAGTTATATTGATATTTTGGCTTTTAGCTTCCAAAGATATAATTTTATCAATAATTAATGCATTTAATGCTTGTTGCCCGTTTGCTTGGACTAAATAATCATATAGCTGATCCTTGGTAATTTTCTCATTATTCACAAGGGCCACAGTAGTTTCTTTCTCTTTTTTACTTGAATTAGAACTTAAATTAAATGTTAATAGGGTTGTAGCTATTAAAACAATAGCTATAACTAATGCAATAACTCTTTTTTTGTTTGATTGTTCCATCAATGGTCTTCCACCTTTCTTATATTTGTCTTCTATTATAATTATATCATTATATCATAAATATGCCATATTAACATAGAGAGATGTTTTATTTATTGTATTTATGAAAATGAAAATTTTCGACTTTTAAATAGTAACAAATTTTACAAATAAATCATATAATGTTCTAGGGTTAGGGATAAAAACATCCATCATTTAAAAACTAGAAAGGGGGTTAGAATGATGGGTTGGAAATTAAAAAGAATAGAAGTAAAACTTGAAAAAAATTTATGCGTTTTATTGACTCCTGAAAATAGAGCAGCTATACATGGAGTAGTAAGGTTTCCAAATGGTAAGCCAGTTAAAGATGCTGTAGTTAAACTTTTTAAGAGAAAGAGTTCGAATCCATGCGATTTAATACCTGTTACTTTTGCTTTTACTGATAAATGTGGACAATTTTTATTTGGAGTAGATTCATGTACAGATTATGTTATAAAAGTGTTCTTCTATGAACCTGAAGATTGTAAGCGAAAGAAAGAGTATGATGAATACGATATGGATTGTTAGTTATCCAAATTGATATGTTTTAATGCAAAAAGGAATAAACTTCTTATTATTTATTAGAAGTTTGTTCCTTTTAAATAGGCTATATATCACTTATTTTTTTAAATTTTATAGAGTATAAACCATAAAATTGAGGTGAGAGTATGAAAGACTATTTAAAAGAACTATGTTTACCCTTTAATATAAAACTTGTTTACACGAATAATAAATATACTATTTTATCAAGTGGTCTCAATAAAAGTGGAAATCCAATTATTAGAGTTCATAAAAAACTAAAGGATTGTCCTAAGGTCATAGATGATGCTATTTTAGGGTATTATATAGATTTTAAAAATGGAGATAAATACCTTAAAACAATTAAAAATTATGTAGAATTACAATTAAAATTAACTGATTATATTATCAAGGGATCTAATAAAGAGTATAGAAATTATTGGCTTTTAAAAGAAGAAAAACCTAAGTTTTCAAAAGAACCTGTAGAATTGGATATTAAATCAATTACAAAAAAGGGTTTCACAAGTAATGCAGCTGAACTCAACCAAAATAATATTATTAAGGTTTCTAAAGATGCTCTAGTAGAACTAGATATAACTGTAGATTATGTAAAAAAGTAAAGTTTAGTATCTCAATTAAAATCCCTCTATTTATATAAGTACTAAAAAACTTATATAAATAGAGGGATTTTTATCTTATCCTTTCCTATTCTTCCTATATTTAATTACGCCTTTATATATAGCAAATCCGATTATACCAAATATAACTATAAAAGGTAATAGATAAATTAAAAAAATAATTAATCTTTGTAAAGTATTCTTAAAGAAATATATAGAATTATTTATAGCATCTATGACCTTCGTACCAAAGGTTGTGTGTGGAGTTGTTGTACTGCTTATCTTTTCAACCTCTTGGATATATAGATTTATAGTGCTAAAATCTACTTTATCATCTAAATCCATTAAGTTAGATTGCAAGCTTTCCTTTTCATATATAATTTGACTTAACTCCGATTCTAAGGCTATTATATCCTCTATTTTAGTAGCCTTTTCCATAAGGGATAGGATTCTTTCTTCCTTAACTTCGAGAACCTTTAGTCTTGATTCTGTATCTGTATATTGTTTTGTAACATCCTGTTTATTAACGCTTTCTCTAGTTTTGTTTCCAATAGTATTTAGATCAGTTTTAAAGTTTTGCACATTCCCTTTAGGAATTCTAACAACATAGTCTCCATTTCTATAATTTCTAGAGCTAAAAGATATATTAGAATATTCCACATAGCCTTGATGTTTTTCAATAATTCTATTTAATTTTTCATTTGATTCATCAAACTCAGTGGTTTCAAACTGTAAATCAATTGTGGTAATAACCTTATCTGGCTCTAGTGGACTATCAGACCCAAAGCCAGGGGAGGTTTCTTCTACAGAGGATTCTGAAAAATCATGTTCTGTTGCAGCACTATCATTTGTAGAGATTTCACTTTTTTGTGCACCACAACCAACCATTATAGATAAAACGAGTATAATACTAACTAAAATAAGAATGATTTTTTTAGAGCTTCTCACTTATAACGCCCCCTTTAATCTTATTATATAATAGGATTATGAATAATTTATTACAAAATAGTGACATTTAACTAAAAATAGTAAATTATTTTAGTATTATTTTTTACAGACAATATTCAAGCAAAAAGAAAAATTAAAGATTATGTAGTATAATATATTAGAATATAGATTTTTTTAAGATTGAAACTAATATAATTGGCTAAAGATAAAAGAGGATATATATTTGAAAGATTGAGAAAATAATATATAATGAAATAGACAATGTGATATATACTATGAAATTCAGAAGATAATAGAAAGAAGGAGAACAATGTATAGTCCAACTTATGGCAAGGTATCCTATGAAAAAATGATAGATATAATTAAAGATTTCATAAAAAAGTCACCAGAAAGTACTTATAATATTTCTGTAGGTACAGATAGTCAAAATTTTGATTACACAAAAGTAGTCGTAGTTATAGCTATACACAGAATTGGCAATGGAGGGATATTTTTTTACGATGCTAAAACTGTTAAGAAAATAAATAATATAAGTCAAAAACTATTCTACGAAACAAGTAACAGTCTAGATATAGCTATGAAACTCTCCGAAACATTGGAAAGAGAGAAAATAGACTTTGGAATAAGTATTCATGTTGATGCTGGGAAAAAGGGACAAACTTCTAAATTAATACCAGAAATAGTGGGATGGATAAAGGCTTGTGGATTTTGCTGTGAAACAAAGCCTAATTCTTATGCTGCTTCGTCAATAGCAGACAGGTACACGAAATAGGAAAATATAATGCTATTAAAGACAATTTTATAGAGGTGATTCAACTTGAAAAATTTCAAAAAGATGATTTTTGTTTCCATTATAATTGCCTTATCATCTCAAGTTGGTATTGGATTAATCAGTAGTGATTTTAGAATTTCAGCAGGTATAATGTTTTTTATGATATTTCTTTTCTATTACGAAGATTTAAACCCTATCCAAACAGGAATATTATCAGGTATAATGGTAAGCCTTTTAAGATCAATAATATATTATTTTACAAGTGGAAAGCTTAATAATGTAATATTATCATATCATATAGAAATAGTGTTCTATACTTTTTATGCTATCATTTATTATTTCTTAACAAAAAGAGGAGATAGAAGGAACATAAATTTTATATTTATTGTTATGGTCATTAGTGATTTTGGTGCTAATCTTATAGAAGTATTTATTAGAACTAAAATAAGTTCTATCTCTTTTCCCTGGGAAATAAGTTCTACATTATTTCTTGTAGCTATAGTACGTTCTAGCATAGTATGGTTAGTTTTAAATTTGCTTAAGTACTATGGAATGCTACTTATGAAAGAGGAACACGAAAAAAGATATAAAAGATTATTGTGGTTAACATCTCAATTAAAAACGGAGATGTACTGGATGGAAAAGAATATGGATAATATAGAGAAAGTTATGTCCGATTCATATAAATTATTTGAAATGATTAATCTTAATGAAGATAAAGATAGTTGGGCTGGTAGAGCAGTAGCTATTGCTCGAGATATACATGAAATAAAAAAGGAAAATACACTAGCCATTCGTGGAATAAAAGAAATTACACAAGATGGACTTAAAGATAAAGATATGAATTTTAAAGATATCATGAATATACTATCTGAGACTATGGAGAAAGAAATAAGACGATTAAATAGAAATATTGAACTTGTAATCCATATTGAAGAAAATTTTTATACTGGAAAACATTATTATCTTATGTCTATTTTCCGTAATCTTATTATGAACAGCATAGATGCAATACCTGATACACAAAAGGGCGGTAGGATTAGTATTAACCATAAAATTGATAATGAACAACATATTTTTGTAGTATCTGATAATGGAGTGGGCATAGATAAAGATGGGTTAAAACATATTTTTTCACCCGGCTTTTCTACTAAGATAAATTATAATACAGGTGAAATCAATAGAGGCCTAGGACTAGCCATAGTTAAGTATATTGTTGAAGAGCAATTAGAAGGTAGAATAAATGTAAGTTCAATAGAAGGTAAGGGAACAAGATTTTATATATACATATCAAAATCTTTATTGGAGGAGAATTCATAGTGAAAATATTTATAGTTGAAGATGATCAAAATATCATTAGAATACTAGAAAAAATAATAGAGGATAAGAAATTAGGAGAAGTAGTTGGAAAAGCTAATGATGGTGTACGTGGTTTGGAAGAGATAAAAATAGTAAAGCCCGATATTGTTTTAGTAGATTTGCTAATGCCTGGTAAAGATGGTATTAGTTTAACTAGAGAATTAAAGGCTATATACCCTGATATTCAGTATATTATGATATCACAGGTATCTTCTAAGGACATGATTGCTAAAGCATATGAAAGTGGAATAGAGTATTATATTTCAAAGCCTATTAATGCTATTGAAGTACAAACTGTAATTAAAAAGGTTGAAGAAAAGGTTGATATGAAGAAAAAACTAAATCAAATTCAAGATTTATTTTCTGCAGAATCTGAAAATTCTAAAATAGAGGGGGGTAGTCATAATAGCAATAATGGTATAGAAGGAGTAAAGCAAGTTATGCAAAAGATTGGAGTTATTGGGGAATCAGGTAGTCAAGATATTAT
>JAAZMG010000146.1 GCA_012798935.1 Tissierellia bacterium
AAACAAAAGATAAAATTTATTGAATATCCTAATTTAAACCATTTTGTGACTACCAATATGATGGAAGAAAGTATAAGTTGGTTCTATAGGTATTTGTAATTAATAAAAAAGGCGGACACACAGGTCTACCCCTACTTTGCTTTCCTAGCAGCTATTACATCTACTCCTAATCCTAAAATATTCTCTATTATTAATTCACCTCTTTTAATAGGCGCAACAGCTTCAGTGGAATTTAAAATCTTCATACATTCATCTACCTTATCCTTTGGAATAACTCCTGTGGTTTTAACAGGTAGGCGACTCATAGCACCATTTTTAAGTAGAACCCTACCAGTTAAAACCCTGGATGGTTCGGTTATCTCCTGTATTCCAAAATCCCTTCCCCTATTACAACTATTTCCTTCCACAGTATAGCCAGAAGGATTAGATTTATCTTCAGTTATTACAAGTTCACAGCCAATAGGGCATACTTTACATTTTTTTATAATTTTATCCATACTATTTCCCTCCAAAGATTATAGGAATGTAAATATTAAACTATATAATTATATCATATTCAAAAAATAAGTATAAGTGATTCCACTGTCAAAGTATGAAAAGAAGCTATTTGCTACTTACAAATATGTTAACTAATGGGTATAATAAGGGTAGTTATGTTTTTTCTTTTAACGGATAGTATATTAAAGATTAAAAATTATGGTGATTTAATGTTATTGGATAGTGAAATACAAAAATATTTAAAAATGAATCATATTAAGGTTTATATAGAAAAGGATTATGAATTTTTAGATCTATCCATCATTGATGATGATCTAAAGGGGAAAGAGATATTCTTAACTGGGGAAAATCATGGAGTTAAGGCTAATGAAAAATTACGAATAAAATTTTTAAAATATTTTAAAGAAAAAACAGATTTTAAATATTATCTTTGTGAACTCCCTTATAGCATTTCTTATTTTTTAAATATATATTTAGAAACAGGGGATATAGAAATTCTAAAAGAAATTTACAAGCCATTGAAAGGTACCGATGCGTGGAATAGGGACGATTTCAATCATTGGATAAAACTATATGAATTTAATAGAAGTTTGCCTAAAAATAGAAGAATAAAGGTTATAGGGGTAGATATTGAACATCAGCCTGAAAATGCTTTTAGATTTATGAAATATATTCTTCCTAAAGGGGATATTCCTATGGAAATAAGGAAGATGATAGGGGAGATAAAATCAATATTAAATAATGATATAAATATTTCCGATAACAATATAGAAGAATTTTCTCTCAAGCTTAATAGGGATCTAGAGGATAAGGAATATACATATAGAAAGTATCTAGGGAAGGATTATTTTAGGTTTAAGTTTGTAAACAAGAATTTATTACATAGGCATAAGGTTTATCATGGTAACAATTTTAATGGCATTAGGGATAAGAAAATATATAAAAATTTTTTGGAAATTGAAAAGAGACTACCAAAAGGCAAATACTATGGACAATGGGGACTTTCTCATATATTCCAAAAACCTTTTCCCTATGTTAATTGGCTAGGAGCAAGATTAAATGGCCAAGGCTCTATATTTAAAGGGAAGGTTTTGTCCATAGCTTATGTATATGATAACTGCAAATATTTGTATCCAACGTCAACAAAAAATTATATAAGCTCAATTAATACATTAGATTTAAAGGTGAAAGCTTTTAGCAGTTTTATAAAAAGTGGATGTACTTTATTTAAGTTAAATGGCAAAAACTCTCCATTTAGTAAGAAATTAATATGGCCAATCATTCATAAATTTCCTAAGGATGGTGTAACTACCGATTATTTTCAGTATCTTATGGTCATAAAGGATTCGGATGCAGTAGAGCCATTTACATAATAAGGCTAATATATGTTATAATAAATTTAAGTATGCTGGAATAATTTCCCTATAGGGAGGTAATAATAAAAAAATTTATTTAAGGAAGTGATTATTAAATGGATATATTAAAGGCTATATTTACCAGAAGGAGTATACGTAAATTTACAGGGGAACCTATTAAAGAGGAAGATTTGAAAACCATATTAAAGGCAGGATTCCAAGCGCCTTCAGCTCATAATTACCAACCAAGGGAATATGTAGTGGTAAGGGATAAAGAGACTATTGAAAAAATTGCAGAATTCCATACCTACGGGAAGATGTTACCTAAAGCTGGTTGTGGTATAATTGTTTGTGGCGATAAAAACAAACAGCCGGAAATAGGTTTTCTTATAGAAGACTGTTCTGCTTCAATACAAAATATCTTATTGGCAGCTCATGGATTAGGTTTAGGTGCTGTTTGGTGTGGACTTTATTCTGTTACTAAACTAACAGAAGCTATGGCAGATGTTTTAAATTTACCAGAAAATATAATACCTATTGGAATGGTTGTTGTTGGAGTAAAAGATGAGGACAAACAAGAAGTGGATAGGTATGATGAAAGTAAGATACATTATGATAGATGGTAACAAAACAGGAGGTGCTTAGTAATGAAGGCTTTATTAATAATAGATATGTTAAAGGATTTTATTTATAAGGATGGAGCATTGACTACAGGACCAGCAGGAGAAGAAATAATTGATTTTATAAAGAATAAAACAGAAGAATTTAGAGATAAGGATTATCCTATTATCTACATATGTGACAATCATGAAGAAGATGATAAGGAGTTTGATATGTTTTCACCTCACTGTATAACCAATACAAAAGGAAGCGAAATAATTGAAGAGCTAGAGGTAAAAGTTGGAGATAAAATAATCAATAAAAGACGTTATAGTTCATTCTTTGGTACGGAATTAGATCTTTATCTAAGGGAGAGGGGAGTAGATGAAATATATTTAGTAGGGGTATGTACTAATATCTGTGTCCTTTATACAGCAGCAGATGCTAGGAATCTAGCTTATAAGGTAAATATCTATAAAGATGGAGTAGCTTCCTTTGATGAAGAAGCCCATAATTTTACATTAAAAGAAGCAGAGAGGACATTAGGATGTAAAATAATTTAAATGAAATAAACTATAAGAAGGTTACATTTAGGTGTAACCTTCTACTTTTTCCACAAAAAGGTAACAATATACTGATATCTTAAGAAAACACAAGGATTAAGTAGATAATTTAGATTTATGAGCCATCATGAAAACGTTTTCGATTTGATATTCAAACAACGGCATGCTAAACTTAACTAAACATTAATAATACATTAACAAATTCTTAACCAAATATTAATATTTAAAAATACTGCTGGAAGGGGGGGACGTGACAGAGATAAGTTAGTCCGTATATTTAGAAGGAATAAGTACTAAATATTAATTAAAGGAGAGTAAAAATGAAAAAAATATTATTGTTATTGTTAACGTTAACATTAGCTTTTTCTTTAGTAGCCTGTGGGGATGGCGGAGCTAAAGAAGGGACAACAGATGTTACTGATTTTCCTAATAAACCTGTAGAGGTTATAGTTGCCTACAAGGCAGGTGGAGGTACAGATGTTGGTGCACGGGTTTTGGCTTCTGTAGCAGAAGATAAACTTGGTCAACCTTTAGTTATACTAAACAAGCCTGGCTCCGATGGAGAACTAGGGTATACAGAACTAGCACAGGCAAAACCAGATGGTTATACTATTGGATTTATCAATCTTCCTACCTTTGTCAGTTTAACTTTGGAGAGGGATACGGAATACGAAATAGATGATGTAGAACCAATTCTTAACCATGTTTACGACTCAGGAGTTTTAGTAGTTCAAAGTTCCAGTGAGATAGAGACCCTAGAAGACTTTGTAAACTATGCTAAAGAAAATCCAGGAGACTTAACAATATCCAATAATGGTACGGGAGCCTCAAATCATATTGGAGCTGCACACTTTGCTTATGAAGCTGATATTGACGTAACTCATGTTCCATTTGGAGGATCAACAGATATGCTAGCAGCATTAAGAGGAGGTCATGTGGATGCTACAGTAGCAAAGATTAGTGAGGTAGCTAGTTTAGAGGAATCAGGAGAATTAAGGATATTAGCTTCCTTTACAGAAGAAAGACTGGAAAACTTCCCTGATGTTCCTACAATGAAAGAAAAAGGATATGATATTTTATTTGGTTCAGCAAGAGCTTTAGTTGCACCAAAAGGCACACCTAAAGAGATTATAGATATTTTACATGATGCATTTAAAGAGGCAATTGAAAGTGATGAACATTTAGAAAAAGCTGCAAATGCAGATTTGCCTATTAAATATATGGGACCTGAAGAGTTAAGTAAATATATAGAAGATGAAGAAGAATATTTAAAAGAAATAACCAAAGTCATAGACTTAAAATAATAGATTTTAAAAAGGAATTGGGAATGAATTTATTCGTTCCCATTCTAAACTATTATGGGGGTTGTAATTATGAGGAAAACAAATTTAATATTAAGTGTAATTTTAATAGCAGTATGTGGTTTATTTTATTTAATGATTTCTCAACTTCCTAGTGAAGCTAGTTTGTATCCACTCTTTGTTACTACTTTGTTTTTAATATTATCTCTTATCTTATTATTTAAAACTTATTTTAATAAGGAAGATGGAGAAGAAACTACCTTCAAAGGTATTGAATTAAAACAATTATTATTTGTTATAGTAACTTGTGGATTATATGTGATTTTAATAAATATAACTGGATATGTATTGGCAACAATTTTATATGTACTTATTACATTAATTGGGTTGAGAGTAGATAAAAGAAATAGTATCTTTATTAGTATTGGATTTTGTTTATTTGTATATGTGGTATTTAAGGTATTATTAAATGTTCCATTGCCTAAAGGAATTATTATTTAAACTACGAGGTGAAAATCATGAGTGATATGTTATATGGTTTACTAAATGCATTGACTTTAGTTAATTTATTTGCTGCATTAGGAAGTGTTTTTGTAGGCATTGTAGTTGGCGCATTGCCAGGTTTGTCGGCGGCTATGGGGGTTGCATTGTTAATTCCAATTACATTTGGTATGCCAGCAGACACGGCATTAATAGCCCTTGCAGGAGTTTACTGTGGAGCTATGTATGGTGGTTCAATTTCGGCAATATTATTACACACCCCAGGAACATCATCTGCTGCAGCAACTGCAATAGATGGATATCAATTAACCTTGCAAGGTAAAGCAGGAAAGGCCTTAGCAACAGCAACTATTGCTTCCTTTGTAGGAGGATTTTTAAGTACTATAGCCCTTTATACCATATCTCCATTATTAGCTAATCTTGCACTTAAATTTGGACCAACGGAATATTTTTGGTTATCTATATTCGGTTTAACGATTATAGCAGGAGTAAGTTCAGGATCAATGTTAAAGGGACTAATATCAGGGGCCCTAGGCTTGGTAATATCCACTATTGGCATGGACCCTATGTTAGGTATACCTAGGTTTACCTTTGGTCAAAACTTTTTACTTGAGGGATTACCTTTTACGGCAACACTTATAGGACTTTTTTCAATGTCCCAAGTACTTGTTTTAGCAGAAAAGAAAATAAAAGATATGGATAAGATAAAGGAGTTAAAAGATAAGATTTATTTAAATTGGAAAGAGACTAAAAGAATACTTCCCACCTGTTTACGTTCTACGGTAATAGGGACTGTAATTGGAATATTGCCTGGTGCAGGGGGAACTATTGCAAGTTTTGTAGGATATAATGAAGCAAAGAGATTTTCTAAAAGTGATATAGAGTTTGGAAAAGGAAATATAGAAGGTGTAGCTGGTGCGGAGGCTGCTAATAATGCAGTGACAGGAGGTTCCTTAATACCTACACTAACCCTTGGAATACCAGGAAATAGTGTAACGGCAATTTTACTTGGAGGATTGGTAATACAAGGTTTGAGGCCTGGTCCCGATTTGTTTACAATCCATGGAAAAACAACTTATACCTTTTTTGCAGGATTTGCAATAGTAAATATTTTTATGCTTATATTAGGATTGTTTGGGGTAAGGTTCTTTGCAAAGGTATCTACCATAAAGGATAGTATATTGATACCTATTATATTTTCTTTAAGCGTTATTGGCTCTTACGCTATTAATAATCGTATGTCAGATGTATGGATAATGTTTATATTTGGAATAATAGGCTATTTTGTTAAGAAAGTAGATTTAAATCCTGCAGCTATTGTATTAGCTTTGATACTAGGTCCAATAGGGGAGACGGGACTGAGAAGAACCTTAATAATGAATAAAGGTGATCTTAAATCACTATTTAGTAGTACAATAAGTTGGGTTTTAATAATTTTAAGTGTGCTATCTTTACTATCTCCAATATTTATGGCAAAATTTGAGAAAAAGAAAGATGAGACTTTAGCTTAAAATTAGTAGAATTTACTTGTTTATAATTATTTTAAGGAGTTATGTCTATGGTTAGTAAAAATGAGATAATAATAAGGCTTATATTATCGGCAGTAATTGGTGGTTTAATTGGTACAGAAAGAGAAGCAAGCAATAGACCTGCTGGGTTAAGAACTCATATTTTGGTATCCCTTGGTTCTACTTTAATAATGTTGGTATCTATAGAAGGATTTTATGATATAGAAACCGGATTGTGGGTAGGAGATCCAGCTAGATTAGCTGCTCAGGTAGTAAGTGGAATAGGGTTTTTAGGGGCAGGGACTATAATGAGAACTGGTGATAGAATCAAAGGGCTTACTACGGCAGCTAGCTTATGGGTATGTTCTGGAATAGGATTAGCAATTGGAAATGGTTATTACCTAGGTGGATTGTTAACAGCAGGCATTGCACTTGTTACATTAATGAGTTTAGGGAATTTTGAAAAAAAAGTATTTAGAACCAAATATAAAACGTTGGAAATTTTTAGTACTAGTAGATCTGGACTTATTGGTGAAATAGGCACTTTATTAGGTAAACACGATATTGATATCAGGGATATATCTATAGATAATAATGAGTCAGAAAATGATGAGGAACATTTAATTTTAGAAATACACTTTAAGATTAAAATATCCAAAGCTTTTAATCCTAATGTTTTTTTTCATGAACTTTACCAAATTAATGGGGTGTTTAAAGTTAAATTCGATGGAATAGTGGTTTCTTATAAAGGTTATGAATAGGAGTTTTCACTAGCAGTTAATTTCTATGTTATAATATTAATTAATAAATAAAACTTAATTTAGGGAAGGGAAATATTAGCATGGGAAAAAAGGTATT
Organism: Tissierellia bacterium; assembly: GCA_012798935.1. GTDB lineage: Bacteria > Bacillota > Clostridia > Tissierellales > Tepidimicrobiaceae > JAAZMG01. The sequence goes on from JAAZMG010000146.1 coordinate 7,185, forward strand.
GGTTGTAGATGATGAAAAAAATATAGTAGAGCTTATACAGATGAATTTGGAGACAAGTGGTTTTCAAGTAATTCCTGCATATACAGGGAAGGAAGCTTTAGAAAAAACTATTTCATTATCTCCAGATTTAATATTACTAGATCTTATGCTTCCAGATATTGATGGCTTTGAAGTATGTAGGATGATTAAAACAAATGAAGAAACTAAGGATATACCTATAATTATGATAACTGCAAAATCTGAAGAAACAGATAAGGTTATAGGATTAGGTTTAGGTGCCGATGATTATGTAACTAAACCTTTTAGTATTCGGGAACTAGAGGCTAGAATTAAAACTGTATTAAGAAGATGTAGAAAAATGATATTACTAGAAGATAGTATTAAAAAACCCTCAAATATTATAATATTTAAGGATTTATCCATAGATTTAACCAAATATCAGGTAGAAAGAGACGGTAAAAAAATTGATTTCACTCTTACAGAGTTTAAAATACTTAAAACTTTATTAGAGAATCAAGATAGAGTTATGAGCCGTGAAAGCCTTTTAAAAGAAATACTTGGAGATAAATCCAATACAGATATTAGAACAGTAGATGTTCATATAAGAAATATTAGAAAAAAGTTAGAAAATAATGGTGGAAATCCTTATGAATATATAGAAACAGTTAGAGGAATAGGATATAGGATGAAGTAGGTGTAAATTTGAGAAAAAGAATACTTACTAATTTTATTGTTATTTTGTTAGCTAGCGCCCTAACATCAGGGTTGCTTGCTTTTAATTTTATTAAAAGTAATTATATAAAAAACAAGGAAGAAAAACTTTTAACGAATATTAATCTAATTGAAGATGCTTTAAATCAAAAGTATGAAAGTTTTGAAAAAGTCAATTTCTATAGACTAGCTCAAGAACTATCTTTTTTGACTAATTCAAGGGTGACATTTATAAATACGGAGGGTAGGGCTATTGCAGATTCTATAAATAATAGTATTATATTTGAATGGTTTAATAGAGAGCCAGAGTTTCAACATGCTATGAGGGGAGAAAGACAAATAGTACAACGGTATAGTAGGGAAGTTGGGAAGAAGTTTTTTTATCTAGCTATGCCTCCTGTAAAAGTAGGTAATTTGGAAGTTGTAGTAAGATTAGGGGATGATTATAAGGAAATTGATCATACTATAGAAAAATTTTTTATGTATGTTTTAATATCCACTATAATAGGGTTGATTTTTGCTATTATAATAGGATACATAAGCGTGGGAAGGATTACTAAGCCAGTAAAAGAATTAACAGAAGCTTCAAAGTTAATTGCAGAAGGAGATTTTAATAAAAAAGTGGAAGTAAATACTAAGGATGAGATAGAAGAGCTTTCCATAAGTTTTAATCAAATGGCTTCTAAATTAAAATGGACTATTGACCAGATTAAGGATAAAAACACAAAGATGAATGCAATCCTTGCCAGTATGCAGGAAGGGCTACTAGCTTTAGACTATAAAAATCGAGTTATATTAGCAAATCATAGTGCAAAGGAAATTTTAGATATTAATAATATACAAATAGGAGCCCATATTAAAGAGTTATTAGATACTGATATGGCTGAGAAAATAGAAAAGATTATAGCTGATAAAAAAGAGCATAATATTGAAATAGAAATAGGTGATGAGAACAAAAAAACTATTCATCTATCCACATCCATAATACAAGGAAAGGATGACCATGAAGATAGGATTGGTATTCTTTTGATAATTAGGGATATAACTTCTATTAGAAAATTGGAAAAGATGAGGAAGGATTTTGTAGCAAATGTATCTCATGAATTAAGAACTCCTTTAACCTCCATAGGAGGGTTTGTAGAAACTTTAAAGATAAAGGAATTAGATGAGAAGAATAGAAACAAGGCTATAGATATTATTGAATTTGAAGTAGAAAGATTAAAAGGATTAATTAATAATTTATTAAGATTGTCAGAAATTGAAAATATAGAAAATGTTAAACATTTAGCTGATATAGATATTAAGGACGATATATATGAAGTAATTAAATTACTAGGTCCTCTAGCAGATAAAAAGAATATTAAATTGATGTTAAATATGGGAGATAGCCTTAACCCTATTAATGGGGATAGGGATTGGTTTAGATTAATACTTACTAATTTAATAGAAAACAGTATAAAATATACTGATGAAGATGGAAATGTTAAAATATATATATCTAATTATGGTCAGGGTATAAATTTAATAATAGAAGATAATGGAATAGGCATACCTGAAGAGGATATACCGAGAATTTTTGAAAGATTTTACAGGGTAGATAAAAGTAGATCTAATATTATAGAGGGCAGTGGTCTTGGATTATCTATAGTTAAACACATTGTAATATTGTTTGGAGGTTCTATAGAGGTAGAAAGTGAATTAGGTAAGGGTAGCAGGTTTACTGTAATTTTACCTTAGATAAGACCATACTTAATCAAATTTGATTAAGTATGGTCTTATGTTATATAATGTGATATTCTGTAAGGGTAAATCCTATATTATAAAGGAAAAGTAGAAGGAGGCAAAATTATGGCATTGGAACAATTAAAACCACCAGCAAAAGGGGAAGAAATTGCAGTAATTATAACTAATCATGGAACTATTAAAGCTAGACTTTTCTCTGAAATAGCTCCAAAGGCAGTAGAAAATTTTAAAACCCATGCTAAGAATGGTTATTATGATGGGGTAACTTTTCATAGAGTTATAAAAGATTTTATGATTCAAGGGGGAGACCCAGAAGGTACAGGAATGGGTGGAGAAAGTATATGGGGTGGGTCCTTTGAAGATGAATTTGATATAAATTATCGTAATTTTAGAGGGGCCTTGTCTATGGCAAATGCTGGACCTAATACTAATGGAAGTCAGTTTTTCATAGTACAATTAGATAATGTAGAAGAACATATTATTGAACAAATGGTTGAATTAGGGGAAGAAAAAGGCTTTCCAAAGGATGTAGTAGAGAGCTATGAAGAATTAGGTGGAACATTTTGGCTAGATTTTAAGCATACTGTATTTGGCCAAGTGTTTGAAGGTATGGAAGTAGTAGATAAAATTGCAACATTAGATGTTGGTAGTAATGATAAACCTTTAAAACCAGTTATAATGGAAAAGGTTGAGATAGTTACTTACTAGTAAAATGGAAGGGGGTTACAGTGAATATGTCAGATGTAGGTTTATATAGTTTTATTGGAATATTCTCAGTTGTTTTAGGTATAGTAAAGGAACTGTTAATGATTTTCCTTTTATTTAAAGGGATACAAGTAGCTAATATATATTTGAAAAAGAATAAAGACGACAAAGACGATAAAGATGAAAAAGATGAAATCAAATAATTTTTTTAATTAATAATCATTGTAAAAAAGAACAAAGGCTTCTATATAGAGTATTTTATAATATGGAGGCCTTTACTTATATGTCTTTTATGTAAAGAATATTATAAAACAGGGGGATATTGTATGAAAGAGAATATAGAAACTATTATCAAAGATTATGTGAAGAATTATCATAATATTCAAAAAGTAGAAACTAAATGGAAAGAACCGTTGGTATCCTTTGCAAAGGCAGAAGATCCTCTTTTCTATAAATTAAAAGAAGCTGTTAGTCCAACTCATTCTATGCCTAAGGATTTTATGGAGGATGCCAAGACTATAATCGCTTATTTTCTGCCTTTTGAAGAATTTATACCTATGAGCAATATAGAGGGAAGGTATAGCTCTAGAATGTGGGCTATTGCCTATACTGAAACAAATAAACTTATATTAAATTTAAATTCCCATATACAGACTGAAATAAATAAATTAGGATATAAATCAGAACTAATACCAGCTACCCACAATTTTGATACTAATAAGCTTATTAGCGATTGGTCTCATAGGCATGTAGCATATATTGCAGGATTAGGTAAGTTTGGTTTGAATAATATGCTTATAACCGAAAAGGGTTGTTGTGGAAGGATTGGAACTACTATAACTAATTTGGAGATAGAACCTACGGAAAGAAAAGAGAAAGAATATTGCCTTTATAAATATAATGGAAGTTGTAAAAAATGCGTAAAAAGATGTGTCAACGATGTATTAACAGATGAAAGTTTTAATAGGCAAAAATGTTATGAAATGTGTCTACATAATGCGGAAATATATAAAGATATAGGGTTAAATGATGTGTGCGGGAAATGTTTAGTAGGGGTTCCCTGTTCATTTGAAAATCCTGTAGGAATATAAAAAACAATAGAAGTAAAAATGTAGTAGGAGTTAGACTTAAATTTAAGCTTAACTCCTGCTACCTTGTTCTTATTATTTGATAATTTTTTCTTCTAGTATGGCAATTACTTTATACATTAGCGCTGAAATCAATGCTAAGATAAATACGCTCATCATTACTAAATCCAGTTTGAATACTTGACCACCATAGACGATTAGATAACCAATTCCTGCTTTTGATACTAAAAACTCACCTACGATAACTCCTACCCAAGATAAGCCTATATTCACCTTTAAAGTACTTATCATAGTAGGTATGGAGTAGGGCAGGATAACCTTTTTTAGAATTTGATACTTTGTTGCTCCAAAAGTTTGTAGAAGTTTAATTTTATCTTCATCTACAGATATAAAGCTAACAAACATATTCATAATGGTTACAACTATAGATATGGTAATAGCCGTAACTATTATTCCAGAGTAGCCAGCTCCTACCCAGATGATTATAATAGGTGCTAGAGCCGTTTTAGGCAAACTATTTAAAACCACTAGATAAGGGTCTAGAACCTTTGCCCAGAAATCAGACCACCATAGACCTATAGCTATGATAATCCCTAATATGGTTCCAGCTAAAAAACCTGCTATGGTTTCAAGAACGGAAATCCCAACATGATAAAATAGATTTCCATTTTTAGTATACTCTAAAAATAGTTCCCATATTTGAGAAGGGTAGCTGGTTAAAAATGTATCTATCCAGTTCAGTTTTGCAACTACTTCCCATAATATTAATCCTAGTACAAAAATGGCTATTTGAGTAGTCAAAATGGTACGCTTTCTTTTTTTGATCTTTTTTAAATATTTACTATGTTCTATAGAAATTTTATTATTATACATGTACATCCAGCTCCTTCCATATCTTATTAAAGTAATGTCTAAATTCGGGAGCTTCTCGACATTTCATTGGAGTTCGCACCCCTTCAGGACAAGTCAAATTAATTTCAATAATTCCTTTAATAGTGGCAGGTCTATTGGTAAGAATAATAATTCTATCGGAAAGAGATATGGCTTCTGAAATATCGTGGGTTACCAACAATGCAGTTTTTTTCTCTTTTTTTAGAATAATACCAATTTCATCTGCTATAGCCAGCCTGGTTTGATAATCTAAGGAGGAAAAAGGTTCATCTAATAGTAATAAATTTGGTTCAACTATCAATGTTCTAATAAGTGCTACCCTTTGTCTCATACCTCCAGATAATTGTCTAGGATAATTATATTTGAAATCCCCTAGTCCATAAGCTTCTAAAAGTTTATTTGCATGGCTATAAGAATTGTCATCTAATTTACCATGTATTTCAAGGCCTAATACAACATTTCGCAATATATTTCTCCATTCGAATAGGTGATCTCTTTGAAACATATAGCCTATATCTTTCGAAGGCTTTACCACTTTTTTCCCATTAACTAACACTTCTCCTGTAGAAGGAGTAATTAAACCTGCAACTATTGAAAGGAGTGTGGATTTACCGCAGCCACTTGGTCCAACAATACCTACTATTTCACCTTCAAAAACATCAAAATCTATATTTTTAATTGCCTCTGTTTCACCATTAAGGGTATGGTAAATCATGCCTATATTTTTAACTTCTACTATTCTTTTTTTATCCACGAGCATCTCTCCTTTAATAGGATATATGATACTTTATAATATTCATTAAAAGTTTTTATGTGATTATCTACT
>JAAZMG010000147.1 GCA_012798935.1 Tissierellia bacterium
TGTACCGTATTTAGTATTGGTGTCGGTTTTTCCTTCAGGTGGTAGCAAGAATGTACCAGATAAAAGTATCGGGAAACTCGCACCTTCTATATCTTCGTCTATATTAAAATAGACGTATATCTCCTCTTTTGATATAATCCTTATCTCCTTGATAATCTTTTTAAGGTCAATATTATCTATCTTATCCGTAAACTTAAAATTCTCAAATGCATCCATGAGCTGTTTTAAGCCATCCTTAACTTTTCTATTAAGCTCCCTAGTTTTTTCCGTACTATTTAGTTTGAATGATAGTCTTTCTATTTCACTATTAATTGGAAGCATATCCTTCTTTACTTCATCCATGGTGATTAAACCTTCTACAGCTAACCTCTTTAACCTTTCACGTTGATTATTTAACTCGGTCAGTTCTTCCTTTATTTCATCAAGATCAAATCCACTACTTTCCCTTATGTATTCTCTAATTAAACTATTGCATTTTTGCTCTACTGCATTAAAAAAGTCCTCTTTATCTTTAAGTAGATAATTGAATAGTTTATCAAGCCCATCCATGAGCCAATCTTCGTTTACTCTTGTATACTCAGCTTCACATCGATTTTTACCGTATGAACTTCTTTTAGAACATACCCACCAAACATATAAAGGCCCATTTTTTGAATGTCTTCTTTGATAACGTCTATAAGAAAACCCACAGCACCCACATTTTATTAAATTTGAGAATAGATGTTTATCACTTCTTCTTAAATTGTTAGCTGCAAATGCTTTTGCATTTATTTTTATTTGCTTTTGAGCCTCTTTAAACTGCTTATCTGATATGATCCTAAATTCAGGTCTCTCAACTACGTACCATTCATCCTCAGGATTTTTTCTTCTCTTGTTGCTAAATATATCTAAAGTGCTTTCCTTTCCATTTATAACGCTACCCGTATATAATTCATTTTTGAGTATCCTGCCTACTGCTACTTGTGACCACTCATAATTAGGTTCACCATTCTTTAATCTCTTAGTTGGTACACTGTTCTCATATAGATAGGATGCTATTCTTGCCATACCCCACTTTTCTTCAGTGTATAAATCAAATATTTTCTTAACCCATTCACTTTCTTCAGGGTTAAGTTCCAAAGTATATTTATCAATTCTATCGTATCCAAAAACAAAATTAGGTACTATACCCTTCTCTTTACTGAATTGCTTTCCAAACTTTACTTTTTCAGATATTCGTTGGGATTCATTTTCGGCAAGCATAGCCATAAGGTTTAAAGTAAAACTATCTATATCCTTTCCTTCACCTAAATTAACAAGATGCAGCCTGACCCCATAGGAATTCAATTCTCTTGTAACAGTTATGAAATCTAGTGTATTCCTGAATAGCCTACTAATATCCTTAACATAGAGTTTTTCAAATTTACCTTGCTTTGCATCCCTTCGCATACGTTGTAAATCTTTCCTATTTCTCATGTTCGTTGCAGATCTACCGCTGTCGCAGTAGATGTTCACGATTTCATCTCCCCTTCTAGGTATATAACTTTCAAAAAATTCACGTTGATTTTCAAGGGAGCTTTGCTGTTCTTCTTTATCCGTACTAACCCTTATATATGCAGCAGCCTTCATATAAATCCTCCTTTCAGTTATCTTTGTCTATGTTCTTGTGAAATATTATAACGGGGTATTTCTACCCCGTCAATTAGTTAGCTGATTCTGCTCTTTTCTTGAGTTATGTCGGTTGTCTTTAGAGATTCAACTGCCGATTCCACAAGACTTTTCGCAATACCAAAGGAAAGGGCTTCTGAAATTTGATCTAAAATGACGTTACTTAAACTTTCTTCATTGGTATGTACATTTACATTAACTTGTCCCATCTGCCCACCCCCGTTATCATCCTCATGTCTAATGTATATTGAGGGGTTGGTGCTTTTATTCATCGTTAAACCTTCCACTGTTCTATCTTTTTTCCTAGAAATCATGTCGTCTTTAACCTTCGTTCTCATAGTGTATCTCTCCTTAATAATTGATTTACACTATGGAATAGGAGAACGTTGTTTGACCTAGACTAAATGAATATTCTTAATGTCTATCATCATATTCGCAATGATGTTTGATTTTAACTAGAGTATGCGTTCAACTAACATATATCTATATAATAATGACATCCTCTTCCTACTTCTTAGATCCCTATTCATTACCATGAATTACTCAACCTCTCTAGCAAATATTGTGTCATTTATTTACAAATAGAAACACAGCCTCTAAAATATGAGGCTGTATTTTTCTCACTTAACTAGCTAATCAAATTAACTCTATCTCAACATTTCGCTGATTACATTTTTAGATTCTTTTTCAATCCCCTAAATAAAGGCTTTAATATTATGAAGTGTTTAGATTACATGTTTTATTAATCTCTTTACCAGACTATTTTATTAGATTAAACACCTAGTTTTCTCTGTTTATTGCTTTTAATATCTTGGCCCTCATTATAGGTTATTTTTAGATGATCTCTAATATAAGGAATGCCCTAATTTAAAATAAATTCAAATTCCACTCAATCTAAACCATTTCTTTTTTTCAATCTCCTCTATTTTATCCTACGCTTATATTTTATTTTTCCTAAACCCATGTTTTTACCTCAAAAATCAAGGAAAAAATCCCGACTTGATTCAATTTCGACTTGAACCAAGACGCTTCTATCCAGACACCTAAATTTATTTAAGACACTTTTACCATATTATGCTAGTGACAGTCTATAGAAAATAAATCAAATGTCGGTTCATAAGGTATTCAATCTAATAGAATACAAGTCCAATTAGATGATTCACATGCATCCATTCTAATATTTTTTTATCAAATCTCATGTCTATTAACTAATTAAATTCCCTATACTTTTATTATTTGAAGTAATATACTATTAGTTTTTAGAACCACCGTATATTAGAGCTATCTTTCTCTATTTAAAAGTTCCTATGTAATGTTTTTATCTCTTAACTAGTTAGCAAAATGACACTTGATTTTTTGATATCCTTTATTTCTGATATAGCTACAAGCTATTTCTTCTTCTCCACTAGCTTATAAGGAGAATACTACATTTTATCAAAATCTGCTTTTTGGCATATTTATGAAATGTCCTATCCCTCTCAACTAGCTAACAGAAAGCACACCAAACCTTTAGAAAATCCTTATTTCCCAAAATCTACGATATGCCTTATCTATCTCAACTAGTCATAAATAAGAATACTACTTTTTATAAAAACATTTATATCTAAATACCTATGATATGTATTAACTCTCTCAACTAGTTAACAAAAAGAATACTAAATCTTTGTAAAAACCTCATATCTAAGCATCTAGTGATATGTATTGCCTCTCCTAACTAGCCATAAATAAGAATACTAGTTTATTCTCAATCCTCTATCTCCCAAATTTTTTATTCTTTTTCTTATAGGCTTTTTTACTTCTTTCATGTTATCCACTGTAATCATGTCAATTGAACTTACATTCTTACCTTGAAAGTATACCTAAACTTACTTTCACCCGAAATCGACCTTAATGTTTATTATGATATCAATGCTATTAAAATCTATAATCCCCATTTTACTGTATATTTCAAACTTACTTTATATTGCTGTACGTATACCTTAAACTTACTCTTATCCGAAACCATCTCAATGCCTGCCATAATTCTACAGTTATTTGAACTTACTTTCCCCTTGTGAAGTATACTTTCAATTCACTTTTAACCTTTGAATGTAAGCCTTGAATTCACCTTCGTTAAATCCCTTTATATGCCTATAAAATAATGCACTCCTTTAGTAATGTGTGTCCTTATAAACTATTGATTAATAATCGTGAAAAGCCTATCCAATTAACAAACCACAATTCCAACCTCATTAATTTATCACCCAATATAACCCCTAAATTTCAATTTTGGACAACTTTATCCTCCTACCCTTACTCTACCCCTACCCCTCCTTTGAAACCCCTTAATCTCCCCAATTTACCCACATAACTTCGGTTCCATATTTTCATCCACATATCTTATTTCTACCCAGCTAAAATTATCAACATACTCTAACTCCCTCAAAATCCACCCTAGGAACCCTTTAACCCCTTTACCCATATTTGAACCCTACCAATACCTCGAAACCCCTTGGCGACCCCGTGGGGTTGTTATAATCACA
>JAAZMG010000148.1 GCA_012798935.1 Tissierellia bacterium
CTGGCGATGATGGTTTGTTAATACTTGAAAAACTTAGAAGAAATCCTACCACTAAGGATATTCCTATAATAATGGTTACGGCAAAAACTAGTGAATACGATAGAGTAAAGGGATTAGATATGGGAGCTGATGATTATATTGTTAAACCCTTTAGTGTTATGGAGCTTATCTCTCGTGTAAAAGCTGTGCTTAGGCGTACTTCTACAAATAATAACTTAAATAGTATATCCTTAAATAATATAACTATCGATTATAATAAAAGACTGGTTTCTGTAGATAATTCTATTATTAATCTAACTTATAAAGAGTTTGAACTTTTATACTATTTGTTTAAAAACCAAGGTATTGTCCTTACTAGAGATGATATAATGAATCAGGTATGGGGATTTGATTTTCAAGGAGAAACTCGTACAGTAGATGTTCATATTAGTAGCCTTCGTCAAAAACTAGGAAAACGTGGAAGTATAATAAAGACTATAAGAAATGTAGGGTACAAGATAGGTGAAAGGCTATGAAAAGAAAAATTTTTTTAAATATATCCCTTGTTGCCAGTATAGCGGTTATATCTGCTAGTATCCTATTGGTTTTGATCTTTTATAATTTTCACCTTTCAAGGGAAAAATCCTCTCTCAAAGATTATGCCCATATGATGGCAAATTCTTTAGAAGTATTAGAATCTAGAAATATCCATACATTGATTAGCACTGAAAATCCTAATTTAAGAACCACAATTGTAAATGAGAATGGGGAAGTTGTTTTTGATTCTGCTGTAAATCCAAATACAATGGAAAACCATCTAAATAGGATTGAAATTAAAACTGCTTTAAAAGATGGTAGCGGTGAATCTATTAGGTATTCTACTACCTTAGATAAGGATACCTATTACTACGCTATTTTATTATCTAATAACTGGGTCTTGAGAGTCTCTCGTCAAACGGACAATATATTATCCGTTTTTATGAAAATACTACCTAGCATATTTTTTATCGTACCTTTAATACTAATTCTTTCATTTTTGATTTCGTCTTTACTTACGAAAAACATACTTAAACCTGTAGAAAATACTACTTCCAATATGGAAAAGATCATTACTGGGGAAAAGTTTGATGAAGTTGAAATTTATGATGAATTAATTCCTTTTATAAGAACCGTTTCCAAACAAAGTGAGGAAATAAAATTAAATATAAAAACCCTAAAAGAAAAGGCTGATATTATGGATACTATCACCTCAAATATGAAAGAAGGACTTATTCTTGTAGATGAAAATAAAAATATTCTTTCAGCAAATATCAGTGGTATAAATTTGTTTAATGGAAATGAAAACAACTCTTACTATGGAAATAATTTTATACAATTGTGCAGGAATATTGAAATCAATGAAGCCCTTGAAAATGTGATTAATCATAAAAAAGAAATGGATCTAATAATTGAATCTAATGAAAAATATCTAAATGTCTTTTTAAATCCAGTAATTAGCAATAATTCTATTTTAGGTGCAGTAATTTTAGTAGTCGATTCTACAGAAAGACATAAAGCTGATTTAATAAGAAGAGAATTTTCAGCTAATGTATCCCATGAATTAATGACTCCTTTAACCTCTATAAACGGCTATGCTGAAATGATTGAAAGTGGAATGGCAAAAGGAGAAGATATAGTTAAATTTGCATCTATTATAAGGAAGGAAGGGGCTAGACTTTTAGACCTTATTGATTCTATTATTAGACTTTCCAAATTAGAAGAAACAGAAAAAAATAAAGACCTTCTTCCTATTGATATATATAATATTGCTAGCACCATAAGAGAAAGCTTGATAACTGTAGCTAAAGATAAAAATATAGACCTTCAAGTCCATGGACAAAAAACTATTATAAATGGAAATAAAATTATGATAGAGGAACTTTTGTTTAACTTAATTGAAAATAGTATTAAATACACCAATCCTGGAGGTAAAGTTGAAGTAACCATTGGGAAGGATGAAAATCATAGCTATATAAAAGTTTCAGATACAGGAATAGGCATACCTAAAGAATCCCAGGATAGGATTTTTGAAAGGTTCTATATAGTAGATAAAAGTAGATCAAAAAAGACTCAAAGTACAGGCCTAGGTCTTTCTATAGTAAAGCATATTGTTGAATATCATGATGGTAGTATAGAATTAATAAGCCAGGAGGATAAAGGTACTACTGTTACGGTGATATTTTAGTAATATTATAAGCAATGCTTGAATATATGTTCGAAAACCGTTATAATATAAAAGTCCAATTTAAAACCTAACATACGTTCTAAAGACATTTAGAGAGGAGCTTTTATGACGGGAAAAACACATGTAGCAATAGGGATCGCAGCCGGATTAACCATATCCTTCGGACAAAGAGTAGAAAATCAATTAATTTTAGTGCTAGCCTCTGCATTAGGTTCTTTAATTCCTGATTTAGACCATCCAAAGGCTAA
>JAAZMG010000149.1 GCA_012798935.1 Tissierellia bacterium
TAAGAGAGCAAATAAAAGTAAGAGTGTAGATTACAAGCCGGTTTTCTTACGTGGAAACCGGCTTGTGTTTTATAATGCCTAAAAAGTATAAATTTCCTTATAATAGACTTCCCTGGGAGTATAACATAAAAGTTATACTTGCATCTAGTTATTTTATTTGATATAATATATTTTAACATTAAAAATAATCTGATTTTATTATAATTATTTTTCATAGGATTTTGAATCTATGGAATAATTATACTATCCTTAAATTCATTTCAAATTTTGTCTATAAATATAATTAAACTTATTAAATTTTACAAACAACTTTATAATTTCATCTATGAAAAAACATACATTAAGGAAACTATCAATTTAAACAAAAATTAAGCATTATATTTAAACGTTATTTAGATATAGTTACGTTTGCTATGTTTACTTTTAATAATATTAAAACAAAACTACTTTGAGATAAATTTAAGGTGTGTATATTTGACTACTAAGTTTTAAAACTTAATAAATATATCGCTGAATTCTTTATATAAGAAGCGGGGGAACCAGTTAACTGGGGTAAATCCATTTAGGACGGGCAAAATCCCTTAGCCCGAACCCGTCAGCTAACTTCGTAAGCGTAGAGGGGGAATGATAGTGTATTGTTATTTATGGACTATGGGCTTCCCTATAGTCTTTTATTTTACATTAAAAAGAGTGAAAATATGAAAAAGAGTGAAAATATGGAACGGGAGGTAATGTTATGAGGAAAGACTTGTGTTATGCTGTGATAGGAGCAGGGAATGGAGGCCTTGCAATGGCAGGATATTTAAGCTTAATAGGCTATAAAGTGAATTTATATAATAGAACTTTAGCAAATATTTTACCTTTGGTAGAAACATCTAAAATCAAATTAAGTGGAGAAGCTGAAGGAGAAGGAAATTTGAATATTGTTACAAACAATATTGTAGAAGCCATAAATGGGGCTGATGTTATAATGGTGACTGTGCCTGCTATAGGACATTTTAATATTGCTAAAAAAATGGCCCCATTTTTAGAAAATGGACAAATAATTGTATTAAATCCAGGTAGAACGGGAGGGGCTTTAGAAGTATACGATGCTATTAGACAAGGAGGGTGTGATAAAGATATAACAGTAGCAGAAGCTCAGACTTTTATATACGCATGTAGGGCAACAAGTAAGACCAGTGTTCATATTTTTAAAACCAAAAATGAGGTGACTTTAGCAGCAATTCCAGCTACCAAAACAGATTATGTTATAGGAATAATAAATGATGCTTATCCTCAATTTAAAAAGGCAAATGATGTAATGGAAACTAGTATCAATAATTATGGAGCTATATTTCATCCAGCTCCTACTATCTTAAATAGTGGTCACATAGAAAGAGGAGCTCCTTTTGAATATTATACAGAGGGCATAACTCCGTCCATAGGAAGTTTTATTGAAAGAATGGACAATGAGAGGATGGAAATAGGACATTTTCTTAATATAAACACTTTCTCTGCTAAGGATTGGTTAAAATATACTTACGATGCCGAAGGGTGTACTTTATATGATGCAATTCAAAACAACTCTGCTTATAAAGGGTTACAAGCACCTAAAGGGTTAAATATAAGATATATCTATGAGGATGTACCTTATAGTTTAGTACCTATGTCATCTATAGCAAAAGAATTTAATATAGAAACGCCAGCAATAGATTCTATTATTAAGATAGCTGAGTTGATTACTGGAATAGATTTTTGCAAACGAGGTAGGACTATTGAAAGATTGGGATTAAAGGGTTTAACTGTCCCTGAAATTCATGAGTTTGCTAAAAATGGCATTGTAAAAGGTAAAAATAAAGAGGTGGTGGCTTAATGAAAAAAAAGATACTTGCTTGTACTATTGGAAATTGTGTTCATGTAGCTGGAACTATGAATTTTTTGCATCTAGCGGAAAATGAAGGATACTATACAGAGTTTTTAGGAATAGGGGTTCCTATTGATGAATTAATAGAAAATATAAAGATAAAAAATCCTGATATTGTAGGTTTAAGTTATCGTTTAACTCCAGAACCTTTGATAGAAATATTAAAAGAATTAAAAAGTAAAATTGAAAAAGAAAACATATCCAATATTACTTGGATATTTGGAGGAACCGAGCCTACAGGTACAATTGCAGAGAATAGTGAAATATTTAATAAAATTTTCTATGGGTATGAGGACATAGATGAAGTAATGTTGTACTTAAAAGGAAAGGAATATTTTGATGATAAAGAGTACCCTAAAGATTTAGTATCTAGAATTAACTCAAAGTATCCTTATCCAATCCTTAGGCATCATATTGGCTTACCTACTATAAAAGATACAGTAAATGCAATAGAAAAGATTTCCCAATCTAAAGTATTAGATGTTATATCCATAGCTCCAGATCAAAATGCCCAAGAGTTTTTCTTTGATCAAGAAAACATGGATAAGAGATTGGATGGTGCTGGTGGTGTACCCTTAAGAACTCCTGAGGACTTCAGAAAACTATACGATGCAGCCCAAACAGGGAATTATCCATTACTTCGTTGTTATAGTGGTACAAAAAACATTATTAGATTTTCAGAAATGTTATATGAGACTATAAAAAATGTCTGGTGTGCAATTCCTTTATTTTGGTATAGTGAATTGGATAAAAGAGGTCCAAGAAAATTAAAGGATGCTATTGAAGAAAATCAACAAGTTATGAAGTGGCATGGAGAAAGAAATATACCAGTAGAGGTAAACGAATCCCATCATTGGAGCTTAAGAGATGCACACGATGCTATAGGAGTAGCTACTGCATATTTAGCAGCTTATAATGCAAAAAAAATGGGGGTAAAGGATTATATAGCTCAATATATGTTTAATGTTCCAGCTTTTATATCCCCTGAAATGGATTTAGCAAAGATGTTAGCAAAGATTGAGTTGATAGAAAGTTTGGAGGATGAGAACTTTAAAGTTTATAGGCAGGCTAGAGCTGGACTTGCAAGTTTTCCTGCAGATTTAAATCAAGCTAAAGGGCAATTGGCAGCTTCTGCTTATTTAGCTATGTCCATAAAACCCCATATTTATCATGTAGTTGGTTTCTGTGAAGCTCATCATGCAGCAACTGCAGATGATATAATTGAATCTTGCGGCATAGTTAGAGGTATATTAAAAAATGAATTTTTAGGTTCTGTCGACATGACAAAAGATGAGAATGTTCAAAGGCGAAAGATGGAATTAATCAAAGATGCCAATATAATAATCAATGGTATAAAGTCTTTAGACCCAAATAGGGCAGATCCTTTAATTGATCCCAGGGTATTAGTTAAAGCTGTTAATATAGGGATACTTGATGCACCACATTTAAAAGGAAACAAGACTGCAAAAGGTATTCTCAATACCCGCATAGTAAGTGGAGCAATGTATGCTTATGACAATAATAATAAAACCATTATACCTGAGAAAGTAAGGATAAGTAAGATTTTGAACAAACAAAAAGCAAGTCAAATTTAAGAATGATATTCTTATTTATTCCATTCTAAAGCTGATTAGCAAATCCGACAAAAGAGCATTTTGGATAATTAAAGATATAAAGCATTACAATGACAATAGAATCAAAAAACAGAAGGTGGTATTTAAATGAAAATTGGCGTATTTTGGAGAAAATTTAGAAACGTAGAGTATCAAAAAAAGCTTA
>JAAZMG010000150.1 GCA_012798935.1 Tissierellia bacterium
TAATTGATTGGGGAATCCAATTATGAATAGCTGCCCCCATTCCAACTCCTAGCAATACATATAGCCAAACTTTATCAAATATATCCTTAACTTGGTCTATAGAAAAGTCTATTCTATCTTTACGAGTCATTTCTTCAGGCTCTATATCTACATTTTTAGTTCCCCATACAAAATCCTCAATATATTTTTTCATATCTAATCTTTCAATAATAATTCCACCTATAACTGCAATTATCAACCCCACAACTACATAGGCTATAGATGTATTAACTTTAAAGAAAGACATTAGTAACAACAAAGAAGCCAAATCCACCATAGGTGAAGATATTAAGAAAGAGAATGTAACTCCAAGAGGTAATCCTGCTGAAGTAAATCCTATAAATATAGGTATACTAGAACAAGAACAAAAGGGTGTTACTGTACCTAATAATGCTCCTAATATATTTCCCTTTATACCTTTAAATTTCCCAAGTATCTTCTTGGTCCTTTCTGGTGGAAAGTAGCTTTGAATATAGGATATCATAAATATTAATACAGATAATAGTATAAATATTTTTATAACATCATAGATGAAGAAATGAATACTTCCTCCTACTCTAGTGTCCATTGATAACCCAAATACTTTCTCCACCAATAATTCTACCAAATCCCAAAGCCATTTCATCTTCAATAATTGGGCATTTAGCCAACTAAATATATTCATTGAAATCACCCCTTATTCTTTACTTTTCGCCTTCATCAATTCAATATACTTTGCTGCTCCTTTGCTTTTTTCTATATCCAATTTTAAAACGGGATAGTCATCTATGTTATCTACTATTTTCTCAAGTATATCTTCAAATAATTTATCTTCTATATTTAGGGAATAGAATATATATTGTTCTTTCCTTTCATCTTTCACTAGCCCCATATCCCTAAGCCTAGCAAGATGTTTTGATACATTAGGTTGAGATATGCCAGTAATGCCTGTTATTTGACACACACAATATTCATTGTGAAATAAAAGCACCATTATTCTAAGTCTGGTTTCATCGGAAAGCAACTTGAAATAATTTGTTAGTTTATCCATGTAATCCTTCCCTTCTTTATCTTAATTTCATCTCTTCTCCTACTATCTCTTCCCAAGCATTAAATATTGGTTTTATTATTTGAGGCCCTATTTTAGATATTATTACTAATTCCGAATTAGGCTCTTTATTGTCAGTTAGTTTATAATCTATTGTTCTATTAACAACATCTACTTGGTTCCATCCATCTTCTAATTTGAAGAAACCTTTTATCCTATAACTATCCTTCTTGATAATATCTAAAAATTGGGTAAGTTTTTCTTTAGTTAATTCTCCGTCATAAGTTAAAGTTAAAGTCTTTGGTTTATTTTCAGGAGTATTGGTAGTATCCTCTGAGCCAACCCAATCATCCTCCATGAGGTTTTTTTCTAAAAAATTATAATCCATTTTTCCATTTATAGACTCAACAATATCTGCTTTGTCATTTATTTCTCTAATCTTCGATTTAACTTTCTCTAATTTTTTATCATCTATTAAATCTACTTTAGATACAACTACTAAATGGCAAAACTTAAGTTGTCTTTCTACTGTTTCTATGTCCTCTACTTGTTCCAAAAAGTTTACTCCATCTACTATACAAATAGCTCCACTGTAATCATATACATCACCTTTTACAGCTTCTACAGCTTCCAAAAATTCTCCTATATTAGATGGATCTGCTAAGCCTGAACTTTCCACAAAGACATATTCCATATCTCTATTTACCATCTCTATTAAGGCTGAGACAAAGGAAAGTTGTAAGCAGGAGCAAAATATAGATCCTCTATTTATCTCCACTAGCTCCATTCCTTCTTTTTGGATTATGGTTCCATCTATGCCTACTTTACCGAATTCATTCATTATTACCGCTACTTTGTTTCCTGATAATTCTTCTAAAACCTTGGTTAAAAAGGTGGTTTTCCCCGACCCTAAAAAACCTGTAAGTAAATATAATTTTGTTTTATTTTCCATTAGTATTCCTCCTTAATCTATGGGTTGTTGCACTTATATACTCATATGCCTATATGGGTATATAAGTATGATAACCTTTTTATTCCTTATTGTCAATA
>JAAZMG010000003.1 GCA_012798935.1 Tissierellia bacterium
GATGCTCTACCACTGAGCCACTTCCGCACTGGTGCCCAGAGGCGGAATCGAACCACCGACACGGAGATTTTCAGTCTCCTGCTCTACCGACTGAGCTATCTGGGCATAATAACTTATGGGCCTAAAATCACAATTGTTAGTATATAAGATTTTCTTTATAAAGTCAATAGTTAATTAGCTTTAATAAATCATCTTTCGTAAATTGATATTTCTTATTACAGAAATGGCATACTATTTCAGCCTGACCGTCTTCTTCTATTATATCATTAATATCCTTTTTGCCAAGGCTTAATAATATCCCTTCTATCTTTTCCCTATGACAGCTGCATTTGTATTCAATATAAATTTTATCTAAAATCTCCATTTCAAACTGACCAAATAACTCTTCCATTATTTCTTCTGGTGTTAAACCTTCATCAATCAATGTAGATATAGGCTTTGCTTTTTTTAGTATTTCTTCTATTTTATCTATAGACTCTTCCTCTACATTAGGAAGAAGTTGGAGTATATACCCGCCAGCAGCTTTTACTGAAATATCTTTATCCACTAAAACCCCTAAATTTATTGCAGATGGCTGTTGTTCTGATAAATAAAAATAATGGACTAAATCCTCTGCTATCTCTCCAGATACTAGTTTAGATTGTCCTGAATAAGGCTCTTTTAAGCCTAAATCTCTAATCACTGCTAGTTTACCATTTTTCCCTACTACTGCCCCTACATCTAATTTGCCATCAGATCTACTAGGCATATCTGCATAAGGATAATCTACATATCCTTTCACTTCACCTTTACTATTAGCAACAGTAACTATATTTCCTATAGGTCCATCCCCTTTTATTTTAAAAGTTAGGGAATCCTTTTCTCCTTTCATGGCAACTCCCATCATTGCTGCAGCGGTTAATGCCCTACCTAAAGCAGCTGTAGATGTTGGAGAAGTATTATGAATTCTCCTTGCTTTTTCTACTAAATTTGTTGAGGAAGCTACAAGCAATCGAAAATTCCCTTTTTTATCCATTCCACGAATAATATAATCCTTCATAGCCTGCTCCTTTACATTATAAAATATTTAAAGCCCCTCCACGAGGGGCTTGATTGCTACTGTTAAAAACTATATAAAAGAGAATCAGGTTTATAGTTTAATAACGTTAGTAGCTTGAGGACCTTTTTCTCCTTCAACAATTTCAAATTCAACTTCCTGTCCTTCATCTAAAGTTTTAAATCCATCAGCTTCTATTGCTGAGTAGTGTACGAATACATCTTCTCCTTCTTCTGTGGAAATAAAACCATATCCTTTTGTGGCGTTAAACCATTTTACAGTACCTTTTACCATTTAAAACATTCCTCCAATACAACAATTTAAATAGATGAGTCCTATATATGTATCATCTACCTTTCATTTAGCTTATCATAAACCATATCTCCTTGTCAAATAATATTCCCACTTTTTTATTAAATATTCTTCTAGTTTTTAACACTATTTCTAATCTAGAGCTACAAAATATATTCTTTCACTTTCCTCCCTAAGAGAATTAAATGTAAAAGCATCAAAACAATGGATCTCACTAAAGGAGGCTATTTTCAAAAGTTCAATTATTTCATCTATATAATAAGCCTTTTGAAAATGTTCTTCATCAAATCTTATATAATTTTTATTCTCATTAGCCACAAAAAAAGTAAGATAAAACTCTACAATATTATTGCTACTATTGAAATAATTTTGCCATATATAATATATTTTATCCCTATCTTCAACAAAAGTATTGTTTCCAATTATATGTTTTAATTTATAATAGGAATTTATATCGAATATGAAAATTCCATCCTTATTTAGATGGTCTTTTACATTTTTAAAAACATTCAACAGATCATCTTTGTCAATTATATAATTTATACTATCGCATGCAGAGATAATGGCATCAAATTTTTTATTCAAGTTAAAATCGATCATATTTTGATTTAATAGTTTTACATTTTTAAATGAGTTTATTTTATTGTAAGCGATGCTTAGCATTTCTGAAGATATATCAAAACAAGTTAGATCATATCCTCTCTTGGCTAAATAGTAGGATAAGTTACCGGTTCCACAAGCCATCTCTAATACTGTTTTAGGTTTTTTATTAAATTTATCAAATGTTTTTTCAATATATAAATGCCAATTTTTATAGTCTACATCATCCATTAATTCATCATATAGCAACGCAAAATTATTATACATGGCTTTACTCCTTCTCTAGCTCTTCTATTATAGTTTCTAATACTTTGCCTGCTTTATCATGGATTGTTGTTTCAGCTAGACTATCCATTATTGTTGGCTCCATGTTTATTATAATAAGTTTTTTTGCTACTTGAGGTATATAGTTTACCGGTGATACCATTAAACTTGAGCCTATTACAATTAATAAATCGCTAGTTTCCACCTCTTGTAATGCAATATTAAAATCATCTGGCAACATATCCCCAAAAAACACAACATCTGGTCTAAGTATTCCACCACATTTATCACATTTTGGAGGAATCTCCTTATTGTTAACTTTGTTTATTAATATATTAAGATCCACTATAGTGCCACATTTTATACAACTTCCTTCTCTAGTGTTTCCATGAACTTCTAAAATATATTTTGACCCTGCTTTATAGTGTAGATTGTCAATGTTCTGAGTAATAACCCCTTTAATATATCCTAGCCTTTCCATCTCCGCTAAGGCATAATGAGCTCTATTAGGTTCTGCATCTGTCATATTTAAAAGCATATTAAAGCCTTCTTTATAAAACTTTTCAGTATTATTATATAGAACTGAAGTGGATAGAGCTTCCATAGGGTCAATGTTTTCCCACAATCCTGTACCAGGGCTTCTAAAATCCGGTATTCCGCTTTCTGTTGAAATTCCAGCCCCTGTTAAAACCATGGTCTTGGATGAATCTTTAATTAACTTAGTGGCTTTTTTAATCTCTTCTAAGCTCACATAAATTCCCCCTTGTTATTTTCCTTTTATTCAATCCTTGTCTTTCTTTTTCATATCCCTTTTCCTTACTGTTATAAGCCCTCCTATTCTACCAGATTCTTTGGCTGTTAAACCTCCCCAACCTACCTGATCTATTTTATCCATCAAACCTAATTCCTCTGCTATCTCATATTTTAATTTATCTTCTAACGTTTCCTTCTTTTTTTTCTTTTTATTTTGTTTTTTGTTTTTCATATCTATCCCTCCTAAGGATTATTATTAGGAGGGATAGGCACTTTTATTCCTATAGAAGCAAGTATTTATAATTGAAAAAAATAAAAATAATTACTGTTATAATTATTGGAAAACTCTCTAATATACTTAAACCTTCTTCTACATTCATATTTTCAGCATAAACCTCTTTCGGTATAAAGTTATTTATTTGAACAATTTCTTTTTTATAACCAGTAGGTAAAAGTTTAATTAATCTATAAGTTATAAATCCAAAAATTAAAGCTATTAAACCTAATCCTAGTAGACCTGATATTATCTCTCCTCCTTGTGGGATAATCACAGTATCCATAGATGTTCCTATTCCTTGGTCCCCTTTAATAAGGAAATACCCTACAGTTAATGCTATTGTATTGTTGATGGTGTGACCTACTATCGTAAGAAACAAAGAATTGGTTTTATAGGCTATAACTCCAAATAGTATACCTAAATAGATTGGTCCTAATAGGTTTTGTAAATTAAAATGGAATAGTCCAAAAAGTATGGCAGAGTAAATAATAGCCTTTCTCTTTCCTAAGCTATCATAGGAACTCATAATCATACCCCTAAACATCACTTCCTCACATATACCAGGTGTTAAGGCCATTACTATAAAGCCTATTAAATACTCCCTTAATCCAGTAGGCATTGGCACAGGGCTTGGCCTTATCTCAGTAAACTTACTTAACACTATAATACCTATAAAATTAAAAAATACCGCTACCGGGTAAGAAAAAATAACTATAATAACAACAAATATAGCTTGTTTTAGGCTTATTTTATTTAATCTTAAATTATCTTTAACGGAACATCCTTTTAATTTTAAATATAATATTGTTGGTAATAAAATAATTAAATATTCAGTAATTAAAAGTCCTGTATATACTTCTTTGCTTTGAGCTTTTGCCCCTAAAGTTATAAGGGCAAGGCCTATTATCAGATATAAAATATTAGTTTCTAGTATAGATAGAGTTTTTTTATTCTCAGCCATAAGGTTTAATCTCCTCCCTCTTCCATATATTTTATACTTTTTAATAGGTAAAATCAAATATCCCTTTTATTAATTGATTTAATGTTGTATCATATATATTAATAAATGATAATTTTTCAGGAGGTGTTTTTGTTAAAATGGTCAATGTAGGTATTGTAGGTGCAACTGGTATGGTGGGAAGAACTTTTCTAGAAATTATGGAACAAAGAAACTTTCCAGTAGATAATCTTTATCTTTTTGCATCTGCTAAATCCAAGGGAACAATATTAAATTTTAACAATACAAAATATGAGGTTGAAGAATTAAGCGAAAAGTCTTTTGATAAACCTATGGATATGGTTTTATTCTCAGCAGGAGGAAGTATCAGTAAAAAATATGCTCCTATTGCAAAGGATAAGGGTATAGTAGTAATAGATAATAGTAGTGCTTGGAGAATGGAAAATTGGGTACCATTAATAGTACCAGAAGTAAATGGAGATTCTATTGGTAAACATAAGGGAATTATTTCAAATCCAAATTGTTCTACTATTCAATCCGTTATACCATTAAAACCTTTAAATGATCAATATAAATTAAAAAGGGTAGTATTTTCAACCTATCAAGCTGTTTCAGGTTCAGGTGTGGGAGGTCTTACGGATTTGGAAAAAGGGTTATCTTCCCCTTATCACAACAAATATCCTCATCCTATCGCCTTTAACGTACTGCCTCATATCGATGACTTTTTGGATAATGGATATACAAAAGAAGAGATGAAAATGATAGAGGAAACCAAAAAAATACTTAATGATCAAGATATACAAATAACAGCCACTACTGTACGGGTACCAGTTAAATACGGTCATGCTGTATCTGCAAATATAGAACTTGGAAAAGATTTTGAATTAGAAGACATATTTAATTTATTTGAAAATAGTAATGGTATAGAGGTATTAGATGACCCAGCTAATAATATATATCCTATGCCTATTCTTGCGGAAGGAAAAGATAAGGTTTATGTTGGTAGAATAAGACGAGATTTTAGTGTGAAAAATGGATTAAATATTTGGATTGTAGCAGACAATAGCCGTAAAGGTGCAGCTACTAACACAATCCAAATAGCGGAACTCTTAATTAATAAATAGGGGGGTATGAATAATGTTCAAAGGTTCTGGAGTTGCAATAGTAACGCCTTTCAAAGATGACCAAATTGATTTTGAAAAACTGGAAGAATTATTAGAATGGCATATTTCAGAAGGTACTGATGCCATAATAATTTGCGGCACAACAGGAGAATCAGCCACTATGTCCGATGAGGAACAAAAGGAAGCCATAAAATTCACAGTGGAAAAAGTAAATAAAAGGATAGATGTAATTGCTGGAACAGGTAGCAACAATACTGCCCATTCCATAGAACTAAGCAAATATTCCGAAGAAGTAGGTGCTGATGGAGTATTAATAGTAACTCCTTATTATAATAAGACTACTCAAAAAGGTCTTATAGAGCACTATACTACTATTGCAGATAGTATTAATATTCCAATCATTATCTACAATGTTCCAGGAAGAACTGGATTAAATATCCTTCCAAAGACTATCTATGAACTATCTAAGCATCCTAATATTAGAGGGGTTAAAGAAGCTAGTGGGGATATAGCTCAGGTAGCTGAAATTGCAAGACTTGTACCTGAAGACTTTTATATCTACTCAGGTAATGACGATATGATAGTACCTTTATTGTCTTTAGGTGGCCATGGTGTTATATCTGTTGTTGCAAATATTCTACCAAAGGACACCCACAATATGGTTAAATATTTCCTAGATGGAGACATTAAATCATCTAAGAATCTTCAACTAAAAATGAAACCATTAATCGATGCTTTATTCATTGAAGTAAACCCTATTCCAGTAAAAGAAGCTATGAATATATTAGGCATAGAAGTAGGACCTTGTAGATTGCCTCTTGTATCCATGGGAGAAGCAAATAGAAATAAGTTAATTGAAGAAATGTCCCTATATGGAATGAATGTAGGGGGTCAATAAACATGATAAAAATTGTTGTTAGTGGATATCTAGGTAAAATGGGCCAAGTACTTGGAAATCAAATAGAAAATAAAGACAATATGGAATTAGTAGGAGGAATAGATAAAAACATTGGTTCTTATAAAGGAGAAACCAAGGTCTATGAAAATATAGCAAGTTTTGATGATTCATGTGATGTGATAATAGATTTTTCTCATCCTACATCCCTAGACGATTTGCTAGATTATGCTAAATCCAATAAAGTTGCTTTGGTCATTGGTACAACTGGTTATGGAGAAAAAGAAATTAAAAAACTTGAAGAAGGCTCAAAAGAAATTCCTATATTCTATTCAGCTAATATGTCCTTAGGGGTAAATCTTCTATTATCTTTAGCTTCCAAAGCTGCTTCTGTATTAAATGAAGACTATGATATTGAAATAATGGAAAGGCACCATAATCAAAAGATAGATGCTCCTAGTGGTACTGCCTATATGATAGCCAATAAAATAAATGAAGTATTTGATAATAATAAAGTTTATACATTTGGTAGACATACTAAAAACAATAAAAGATCTTCAAAGGAGATTGGAATCCACGCAATTCGAGGTGGAACTATAGTAGGTGATCATACTGTTTTATTTGCTGGATTAGATGAAACCATAGAAATAAAACACAATGCATCGTCAAAAAATGTATTTGCTAAAGGGGCATTAAGAGCTGCCGAATTTATAGTTACAAAAGATAAAGGTCTATTTAATATGGATGATATTATTAACCAATAGAATAGAACAAGACAAGGGGACGGTACCTTGTCTTGTTTTTTATTCATCAAAAGTAAATATATAAGGTATATTCCTATAGTAATCTCCATAATTAAGGCCATACCCTACTATAAAAACATCAGGAATAGTAAAGCCTACATAATCTGGACTAATATTAGCTTCCCTTCTACTGGGTTTGTCCAACATGACACAGATTTTAATAGATTCTGGTTCTTTCATGCTAACAAACTCTACTACTTTTTCCATGGTATAACCTGAATCAATAATATCGTCAACAATCAGCACATTTTTACCTTTAACATTTGTTCGTACATCGTTAATTATTTCTACTATACCTGAAGATACTTCACTATGTCCATAAGATGAAGTAGTCATAAAATCTATATTAACGGGAATTTTTAGCTCTCTTACTAAATCAGAAGCAAATATAAAGCCTCCTCTAAGTAAAGGTATTACTACAATATCTTCACCATCATAGTCCTCGGATATTTCCATTCCCAGTTTCTTTACTCTTTCGGCTATTTCATTTATAGTAAATAGCACCTTTGGTTTTCTGTCTAGTTTCAATCTTTATCTCTCCTTCTTTTATGTATGTTATTGGAATTTGCTCCTTAAGATTTGTTTTATTTCCCTTAATTCCAGCAATATCTTATTTAAAGTGAACTGGAGACTGCCTAAGATAATTAAAAATATAGTGATAATTATTATTTTTATATGCATTTATCTTCTCCTTACCTTTAATTATTATAGATTATAACATATATTTTTAAATTGATAAAACAAAAATTATGAATAGCTCCTTTCAAAATGTTTTAATGTTTTACTAGTACATACATCATAACATATGGAGCTATTCTTTTTTGTTTTTCTACAATTATTTACTTTCTATACTTCCTTTTCACAATCCTCTAATCTATTATTGTCATTTTCAATATATTCTAATTTAGATATAGATACTTCATAAGCTACTTTTGTTTCAACTTTTTCATTATTATACTTTTTCTGATACTCACGACTCTGTATTCTTCCCCATACCTTAATATGGTCTCCTACCAATAGTTTTTCACAAAATCTTGCATTTCTACCCCAAGAAATGCAAGGTATGTAATCGGATTTATTATAAGGTCTATTAACTGCTACAAGTAAATCTGAAATTTCTCTACCAAAAGGTGTAGTCCTATAAATAGGCGCCTTACAAATATAACCATTTAAGTAGATTTCATTAGGAGATCTTAATAATTCATTTATCTCTTCCCCATCCTCTAGAATTCTAATATCTCTAGCAAATACAGTCAAAATAAGTCTGCTAGAACTATTAATATATCGATTATAAGAACGTAATTGACCGTATATTTCCACATAGGAGTGTATTGATAAATCCATATTAATAATTAATCTTTCAGATATAGTCACTGGTAAGATATCCACTGAATCACTTAATCTAGGAACTTCTAGCTGGAAATTATAAAATCCCTCACCATACATTTCATGGCTAAATTTAATTGTTTCTGTTATTCTCCCTATAATCTTCACCACATTTGTATCTAGTGTTCTATCAACCATAGATAACCATTCCCCCTTATTCTTATGTTTTAATAATCTATAACTATATTTATTCGATAATTTAAGTTAATATGATAAAGGAAAAAAGTTTTTTATAGATATAGACCATTTGGGTTTTATATATAGGTATTTTGATAATATATTATCAAAATATATTTGTCACTTCCATTTAAAATAAATAAATCAGTTAATTTAAATTAACTGATTTATTATATCCCTACTTCCTTTCAAAGATTCCCCTCCTAATAGGAGTAATAAATCACCCTGACCTAAAGGTAAAATTCCATTATAAATACATTTTGTCAATTGGAAAAATATATCATATCTAACTTTCTCTTTTGTTAATAACAGATTTATATTATGGATTATTAACTCTTCTTTCTTATCCATGTATAAAAATATTTTCCTTATATCTAATATAGGAACCCAACTTAAAATAACTTCCAAATTCTTTTTTATTGTATCTATTCCCTGAGCTATTTCTACACTATTTATGATATAAATATTTTTGTACTTAATATTTTGAACTTCTTCTAAAACTAAATTGTAGTCCAAAGGTCTGTTACAATAATTATCTATTATCATATAATCTTTCTCATATATCTTTTCTAATCGTCTATAAACTCCTTCAATATTTAATAGAGTATCTTTTATTTGTTCAATATCTATTCCACAAACCAGCCCACAAGCTATAGCTCCTAGTCCGTGATAAATGTTTGTTCTTCCTATTAAATTTAATATAATGGGTATTTCCATAGGTTCTATCTTCTTTTTATCTATAGTTTCATATTCTCTTTGTAAGCATAAATTAAATTCTATATTATTAAAGAGGCTAAAGCTTGAAGCAGTTATAGTAGCCTTCTTGTTTATCCCGTAAGTAATTATTATCCCTTCCACGTTTTTATCTAAAATATTTCTAGAGCTTTCATCATCTATATTCATTATTATATATTTTGCTTTATTAACCATCTTCTTTATAAAAGGACTATTGTAATCTTCTTGTATCAAACTAGTTTGAATTAAAATATCAAAATATAATTCTAAATTCAAAGCATTCTCAATAGTTTTAGAGGTTAATTCCATTATTAACACTAATTTGTCTTTAGAGGCTAAAATAGTCATGGTATTACTATCAAATATTAATTCATAATTAATTTTTATAAATATTTTTTTAATTATATGATAGACTGTATTGTTTTTTTGAGAACTTAATACTCCAATCGAAATTAAAATTTGATTTTCCATATAATTACTCCTTTTATAGATTTTGACAAGATTTAATCATTTGGTTTTTGTCTACCTGTATTATCCATATGAAATTTTTCTTTATATATTAGTTGTGATATGGGTACTATTTCATAGCCTTCATTTTGTAACCTTTCTATGACCATGGGAAGATACTCTAGAATATATTTTGCATTATTATGAAATAATACAATAGAACCATCCTTTACATTTCTTGTAACCCTATCTACCACAGGTTGAACCCCTAATTCCTTCCAATCTAGAGAATCTACATCCCATTGAATTACATAATAATCATTTCCTTTGCAAATATTTATTAATCTATCATTATAATCCCCAAAAGGTGGTCTAAATAAATTTGGTTTTTCGCCTGTTATTTTTTTTATTTTATTTCCCGTGTCATTTAATTCTTTTAAAATCTGCTCCTCTGTTAATTTAGTCATATATGGATGATTAGTCGAATGATTCCCTACATCATGCCCTCTATTATATATTTCTTTTACATGTTCTGGATATTTATCAATCCAAAATCCTACCAAAAAAAAGGTACTTTTTACATCATATTTATCCAATATATTAAGTATTTCTAGGGTAAATTCATCACCCCAAGCTGCATCAAAACTTATAGCTAGTTTCTTTTCCCCTGTTTCTACACTGTATATAGGCAGTTCCTTTTTATAAGAAAACACTTCTACAATATTTATATTTGTTTTAATACTTGTATAAATTATAGAAATCATAACAATTAATACTATAATTACCATTCTATATGCTATATGATTTTTAAAATATCTTCTTTTCAACATATCCCCTCCTACAATAGCTTTTAATACAACTTATTCCTAAAATTTTTTTATATTACCTTGACTTGAAAACTAATATTTTATATTATTCTTTCTCAATTCATTGTTAATAATCCTTTGTAATTCTTTACATAATAAAACCCTTTATGATTTAAATGTTATAACTTATAATTATTAACTAAATTGAAATTTTATATACATACTTTCTAATTTTATAAGAATATTTTTTTTATAAGTGGTTATTATAAATAGTACAGCAATTAAAAAATATTGCTGCAAAGGAGGATTTGAAAATGGCTAATACCAATAAAATTGTAGTTCCAGAAGCAAGGCAAGCTCTAGATCAACTGAAATTAGAAATTGCCAATGAATTAGGAGTTGCAAATTATGATAATATAGATAAAGGTAATTTACCTTCGAGAGTAAATGGATATGTAGGTGGATATATGGTTAAAAGGTTAGTAGAAACTGCTCAAAATCAAATGGCAAATAAATAATTTTAAAAGAGGTAAGTGAAATTTCACTTACCTCTTTTATATGATATAATATAATTTAACAAATTTACATTACTATCAAAGAGGTGTAGAATATGTTTATAGAAAACACTGAATCATTAGCTCAAAATAAATTACTTTTATTATATATTATTGATAAATCTGAAAACTCCTTGACTAATGAAGAAATTACTGAATTTTTATTGGAAAACAATTACATGAATTATTTTTTAATACAACAATATTTATCTGAACTTATCCAATCTGGTTTTATAGAATATATAAACAAAAAAGACAAAAAAATATATATATTATTAAATAAAGGAAAGATAACTTTATCTTTTTTTGAAGATAGGATCTCCACAAAAATCAAGGAGGAAATATCCGATAAATTTATTAAAATAAAAGAAGATGAAAAAATAGCAACTCAGGTTACAGGAGAATATTTTCAAAAAGGTCCTGATAAATATATTGTTAATTTAAAACTTGTAGAAAACACTGAAACACTATTTAGCTTGTATCTTAATGTAACTACAATTAAACAAGCTGAAAAAATTTGTAACACGTGGAAAGACAATACTGAATTTATTTACAAAAACCTGCTAAATATGCTAGCTGATGATAAAATAATCTCAGTCGAGGATTAAAATCCCATTAGGTTCTATACCTACTTTTATATTATCTATTATTTTATTAGTATTTATATCAAATAAAGTTAATGTATTGGTTGATATATTAGAAATAAAAATCGTATTATCTCTATCCCATTCCAATTTATTAGGCATTCCTTTTAAATAGGTTTTGCTTAATAAATCTCCCCTTATTATATCCATCCTATAAAGGTATCCATTATCCATATTTGTAATAAATATAATTTCACTACCATTTATCTTCAACATAGTACTAAATATGCCTTTAAAATCAATACTTTGTTGAATTTTATAGGATCGTCTATCCATAATAGAAATATTGCTACTGCTAGTTATACCATTATTTACAATGGATAATATAAGGATGGATTCCTCTTCTAGGATAATTTTAACTGGATTGTTATTAAGTCTTATAAGCTTATTATCCTTACCCTTTAAGTCTATAATATTCATACTATATCCATTACTATTTACCACATAGATTTTCATATTAGTTTCATCTATTTCTATATCCATAGGCTTTTCTCCTACAGGTATATTTTCAATTAAAGAAAAAGATTTTTCCTCCACTATAGAAATGGAGTTTGAATCGGTATTTGCTATAAAAAGATGTTCTTTAAAATACTTTATACAAGTTGGAAAACTACCTACATGCAAAATATCAAGAACTTTTTTACTTTCCATACCTATTTTAAAAATTGAATTATTATAATTGTTTGTACAATATATAAGGCCGCAACCATTAGACACCATATCATAAGGACCAATAAAAGAGCTATCTACTCTAAGCATTGTATCTTTATTGCTACTAATAGTACTTTTTAAATCTATTGTTTCTATCACCTCTCTATTTTTTAAATCTATACAGCTCAATGTGTCTTCTCCAGTATTAGCAACTATTACTTTTTCCTTTAATATCAAAACCTCACCTCCATCCACTATATATAAGTTAATCTATGCTTAATAGTGGATTAAGGTGATGAAATATTAATAACTACTTTATTTATTAAAAATTCTTCTCACTAATAAAGACTTTTTTATTGATAAATTTCTTCTTTTAACTTCAATTATTAATTGATTAACTATATATATGCCTCTTTCATATTTATCAAGATCTTCGTTTCTTGATAATACCTTCAGCTTATCCATTTCTTCTATAGTAAAATCTAATAGTTGTTCATTTGTTAAACTGGTATAAGGATTTAATTCAATTTTATTCATAAAAACCCTCCTATAGAATATATAGATATGTATATTCTATAAAAGGGTTACATATAACTAATTGTCTTTTAATAGAATTCTTCTAACATCGCCTATTAAATATAACGAGCCTCCAAAGACTATTAAATCTTCTTTACTTGCTAATTCATAAGTTTTACCTATGGATTTTTTTATATCTTTTTCAATGAATGTATTTTTATTATATTTTTTTATTATTTTCTCTAAAAATTCTGCTTCTAACTTCCTGGGCATATTCACCTGTGTAATTACAATTTCATCTGCTAATGGAGCTAAAATCTCCACCATATGTTCTACATCCTTATCTTTAAGGATTCCAATTCCAAGTATTAATCTTCTATATTTGAGCATCTTTAAACTTTCAGCTAATGTTTTTACACCTTGAAGGTTATGAGCTCCGTCTATTAAAAAGGTAGGATTCCTCTTTAGTATTTCTAGCCTCCCTTTCCATCTAGTCTTTTTAAATCCATTTCTAAGCTCATCATCAGTTATGTTGATTAAACCTTTATTTCGTAGTATTAATAGGGTATAAAGGGCTAGGGTAGCATTATATATTTGATATTCTCCTAATAAATTAATTTCAATATCCTTAAATATACTGCCATTGTATTTAAAATCAAATACTCCCCCAAATTCACTTAAGTCTTTAATTACTACATTTTCCATAGGGCATTTAATAAGTTCTGCCTCTTTTTCTATAGCAACTTGTTCTAAAACCTGAAAGGCTTCATCTTGTTGAGGATAAGAAATAACAAGACCTTTTTCTTTTATTATTCCAGCCTTTTCATAGGCTATTTTACCTAAGGTATCTCCTAAGACATCTATATGATCATAATCTATGGTTGTTATTACAGAAGCCAAAGACTTCTTTATAACATTTGTAGAATCAGACCTTCCTCCTAAACCTACTTCTAGTATAGTATAATCTACATTATTTTCATTAAAGTAAACAAAAGCTATAGCAGTAACTATTTCAAAAGTAGTAGGATGCTCATACCCTTCTTCTAGCATTATTTCTATTTTATCCTTAATCCTCTCCGTTATTTTTGCTAATTTTTCATCAGGTATATCTTCTCCATTAATGGATATTCTCTCATTAAACCTTTCTAAATATGGGGAAGTGAATAACCCTACCCTATAGCCTGCTTCTTTCAGTGTAGTTGCTATATAAGAGGATGTAGACCCTTTCCCATTTGTTCCTCCTATATGGATATAATTCATACCTAAATGGGGATTCCCAAGTAAATCCAATAATTTACCAATTACCTCTAATCCCAACCTTGAACCAAATTTATTCTTGTCATTTATGTAGTTTAAAGCTTGAATATAATTCATAATATCCCCTCATCTTTCATTATACTTTCATTACAATTTTAAATCATTTTATAACAATGGGCAATAAAAATTTATATAGGGTGAATTTTCATCCACCCTATAGTCTACTTGTTTGATTTTAAGCTTTCAAGCCTTTCCAATACTTTATTCATCATGTCTTCATATTTCTTTTGTTTTTCCCTCTCCTGATCTACAACCTTCTCAGGAGCTTTTTTTACAAACCCTTCATTTGAAAGTTTTCCCCTTACTCTCTTAAGCTCTCCCTCTAATTTTTCTTTTTCTTTTTCTAATCTTTCTATTTCCTTATCAAAATCTATTAACTCCTTTAGTGGAATATATATTTCGCATTTATTCAATACAACGGAGATATTATCTTCCCCTAAAGTAGATTTATCTTCTACAATCTGGATGTTCTCTGCACTGGCTAAATTAATAAAATATCTTTTACCGTAGTTTAATATGTCTTTTATATTTTCATCTCGAGTTACACATATTACTGTGGCTTTTTTAGATGGTGCTATATTCATCTCTTGCCTTGCATTTCTTATACCTTTAATAGCATTCATTATATAGGCCATCTGTTTTTCTACTTCTGGATAAGAGTTTTCCTCTTCGTAAATAGGCCATGAGCTTACAATTAGAGCCTTTTCCCTTTCAGGTAAATGCTGCCATATCTCCTCAGTAATAAATGGCATAAAAGGATGCAGAAGTTTTAATATATTTTCCAATACATATAATAATATTTTTTGTGCTGTTTCTTTGCTCTCCTCATTTTCACCATACAGCCTAGGTTTAACCATTTCAATATACCAATCACAGTACTCATCCCATATAAAATCATAAATCTTTTGGGCTGACATACCTATTTCATATTTTTCAAGATTTTCTGTTACCTCTTTAATAACCGTATTTGCCCTCGATAATATCCATTTATCCTCTTCTTCCAATAATCTCAAATCTATACTCTTATTTACTACTTCTTCATCTAAATTCATTAAAACAAATCTGGTAGCATTCCACAATTTGTTTGCAAAGTTTCTATTGGCTTCTACTCTTTCCATATAGAATCTCATATCATTTCCTGGAGTGTTTCCTGTAACAAGGGTAAATCTTAAAGCATCTGCACCATATTCATCAATTACATCTAATGGGTCAATACCATTTCCTAAAGATTTACTCATCTTTCTTCCTTGGGCATCCCTTATAAGACCTGTTAAAAATACATCTTTAAATGGCATCTTCCCTGTTTGTTCTAAACTTGAAAATACCATCCTTATTACCCAGAAGAATATAATATCATATCCAGTAATTAATACATCTGTTGGGAAAAAATAATTCATATCTTCTGTATCCTCTGGCCAGCCTAATGTTGAAAAAGGCCATAGGGCTGATGAAAACCAAGTATCTAATGTATCTGGGTCCTGATATATATTAGTACTATTACATTTTGTACATTTTTCTAATCTTTCTTTTGAAACCATTATTTCATCACAATCTTTACAATAATATACAGGTAGCCTATGACCCCACCATAACTGTCTTGAAATACACCAATCCCTGATGTTTTCAAGCCAATGGGTGTAGATCTTCCCGAATCTATCTGGTATAAAATTTAATTCCCCGTTATTATAAGCTTCTAATGCGGGTTTTGCTAAAGGTTCCATCTTAACAAACCACTGTTTGGATATTAAAGGTTCAACAACGGTTTTACATCTTTCACAATGTCCTATACTGTTATCATGGTCTTTTATTTCAACTAAGTAACCTTCTTTATCTAAATCCTCAACGATTTTTTCCCTTGCTTCATATCTATCTAATCCATTGTATTTGCCGCCATTTTCATTTATAGTGCCATCTTCATTCAGTATTATACATTGACCTAGTCCATGTCTCTCCCCTACTTCAAAGTCATTTGGATCATGGGAAGGAGTTATCTTTACTGCGCCTGTACCAAATTCCATTTCTACATATTCATCTGCAATTATAGGGATTTCTCTATTTACTAGTGGTAATATAGCGGTTTTACCTACTAGGTCCGTATACCTATCATCTTTAGGATTAACTGCAATAGCTAAATCTCCTAGAATTGTCTCTGGTCTAGTTGTAGCTATTGTTATATATCCTTCTTTACCTTTTAAGGGATACCTTATAGACCAAATATGGCTTACGGTTTCTTCATGGTCTACTTCTGCATCAGATATGGCAGTTCTACAATTTGGACACCAGTTTATAATCCTATCTCCTCTATAGATCAAATCTTTTTCATATAGTCTTATAAATACTTCTTCTACAGCATTACTTAAACCTTCATCTAAAGTAAATCTTTTTCTACTCCAATCACAGGACACCCCTAGCTTTGTAAGTTGATTGTTTATGTTTCCACCATATTTTCGAGTCCATTCCCAAGCTTCTTCCAAAAATCCTTCTCTTCCTAATCCTTCCTTAGTCTTTCCTTCACTTTTAATCTTCTCTACTACTTTTGCTTCTGTAGAAATACTAGCATGGTCCGTTCCTGGAAGCCATAATGCTTCATATCCTTCCATCCTTTTCCATCTTATAAGGATATCTTGTATAGTGTTGTTTAATGCATGACCCATATGAAGGTTTCCAGTAACATTTGGTGGAGGCATCATAATTGTATAGGGCTTTTTGTTTTTATCCACTTTGGCTTTAAAATATTCGTTTTCATTCCAAAATCCATATAATCTATCTTCAAAATCTTTAGGATTATAGGTCTTAGATAAATTCTCTATCATTTGTCATTCCTCCTTAAAATAAAAAATCCCTCATCCTATATAAAAGGACGAAGGGCATATTCGCGGTACCACCTTGTTTCCATAGGTATATACCTATGGCGCTTAAAACTTATAACGGTTATCCGTCCAAATCTACTTTAATATTCGACTTGGATACTCTGAAGCTACCTTCAATAAACATTGCCTAAAAAGTCTTTCAGCCTAGGACTTTTTCTCTGTATAGGATATATATCTACTCCTCTTCATCATCGTATAGTATTAAATTATTAGTTTCCATTATATATACATAATATTTTTTTGTCAATATGTTTTATAGGGAACTCCTCTTATTCCTCATAGATAAATAAATTATTAAATAATTTATAAAGGCTATTAAATTTAAGGTTACTGTAATTACAAATAAGATTTTTATAAATATATAGGGAGCTTTGAAAACCACTGATAATATAGCCATATAAAAGGATACAGTAGCTATTTTACCGAATTTATTTGATGGTAAAACTTGATTATCTTTAAACAAATAAAGTATAAAACCACCTGTTATCATTACTATCTCTTTAAGTCCAAGAATTTTTAAAATCCAAGAAGGTATTAGCTTAGCAGATGTAAAGCTGACTAGTACTGCAAAAGTCATCAATTTATCTGCAAGAGGGTCTAAAGCTGCTCCTATTTCCGTAGATTGATCATATTTTCGTGCTATATAGCCATCCAAAATATCGGTAATCCCTGCAATTATAAAAACTGCTCCTGCATAAAATAAATGCTTTTCTCCAGTTGTGTAAAATAGATACAAATATACAGGGACCAAAATAATCCTTAAAACAGTTAATATATTAGGTATATTCATACTTCAACCCCATTTCACATATTCTATTAATTTGTTTTGTAACCAAATATTATAAAAAGAATACTATAGGTATAAAAGGAACTTTATAATTCTTATGATATTATAGGAGGGATACAATGTCAAAGGTTTTTAAAGTAATTTCACTGACATTAATACTAACATTGCTACTTACCATTGGTTTAACTGGTTGCAAAAAAGATGAGTTGCAAAAAGTTAGACTTATAGAAGTTACCCACTCTCTATTTTATACTCCACAGTACGTAGCCATAACCCAAGGATTCTTTGAAGAAGAAGGACTACAAATTGAACTTACCAATGGAAAAGGAGCAGATAAATGTATGGCAGCTCTTCTAAGCGGTGAAGCAGACATTGCTTTTATGGGACCTGAAGCTTCAGTATACGTCTACATTCAAGGTAGGAGCGATTATGCTATCAATTTTGCTCAACTAACCCAAAAAGATGGTTCTTTCCTTGTGGGAAGAGAACCAGACCCAGATTTTACATTTGATAAACTTAAAGGAAAAGAAGTACTTGGAGGCAGAAAAGGTGGCATGCCTGAAATGACTTTGGAATATGTACTTAAAAAACATGGACTTACACCAGGGGAAGATGTAAATGTAAGAACCGATGTCCAATTTGACGTATTAGCTGGAGCTTTTGTCGGTGGCGAGGGAGATTATGTTGCACTATTTGAGCCAGTTGCAGCTACTCTGGAGAAGGAGGGTAAAGGCTATGTAGTTGCATCTATAGGAAAAGAGGGTGGATATATCCCTTATACTTGCTATTGTACTACAAAAAGCATACTTGATAAGGATCCTGAATTAGTACAAAAATTTACTAATGCAATCTACAAAGGAATGATTTGGGTACAAAATCATTCTACAGAGGAAATAGCCAAAGCAGTAAAACCACAATTCCCAGATACGGATGATGAAGTATTAATAGCCTTAGTTGAAAGATATAAGGAACAAGACAGCTGGAAACCAGATTTGATTATAACTGAAGAAGGGTTAAATCATATGATGGATATAATGGAATTAGCTGGTGAATTAGATACTAGGGCAAACTACGCAGAAATAGTAACTACTAAATTTGCTAAAGAAGCTATGGAAAAAATAAAGAAATAAAAACTTAGGGCGACCATGTCAAATTCAATTGGTCGCCTAACATTTCATAAGAATTATTTTGTTTAAATATAAAAAGTTACAAATTAGTTACATTTTCCTCTTTATTTATTCTTAAATATATTATATACTTAAATATATAAGTTTAAAAAACAAAAGGAGTTGATTCCAGAGTGTTCAAAATAAAACCTTTTAAAAATACAATTATAACTTTTACCGTAGCCGGAATCCTGTTTATCAATCCAATAATTGGACAAGCTGAATTAGGGGATCAAGTATTAAAAAAAGGGATGAGACATGATGATGTAAAAATACTTCAACAACACCTAATAGATTTAAATTATCTAACTATCAAGGAAACTACTACATACTATGGAGATCAAACCGTTAATGCTGTAATGGAATTTCAAAGTTCACAAGGACTAGATGTAGACGGTACTTTTGGACAGGCTTCCTTTAAAGCCTTACAAGTTCTTTTAGAATTAGAACCCTTAGTATATAATCGTACCCTTAAGGAAGGTATGGAAGGGGAAGATGTACAAGCTTTACAAGAAAGACTTAAATTTTTAGGATTTTTGGATATCGATAATTGTACTACATATTTTGGTTCTCAAACTAGACAAGCTCTTGTGGATTTTCAAAAAACATATGGTCTTAAGGTAGATGGAATAGCTGGGGCAGAAACCATTGAAACTTTAAACAATAATAAACGAAAACTAAAACCATCTGCTAATAGAGGTAGTTCAAGGAATAGCTCCCTAGGAGAAAATATTGTATCTACAGCTAAAAAATATATTGGTACTCCCTATTCATATGGTACATCTAGTTCAAAATCCTTTGACTGTTCAGGATTTACTCATTACATATATAAGAAACATGATATAAGTGTACCTCGTTCCTCTGCAGACCAAGCAGGAGTTGGTAGTGAAGTAAGCAAAAAAGATTTACAAACTGGCGATTTGGTCATTTTCAGTAATACATATAAATCTGGTCCTAGCCATGCAGGAATATATATAGGAAATGGTAATTTCATACATGCTAGCTCTGCTGGCGGAGGGGTTATGATATCAAATTTAAACTCTGGTTATTATAGTAATCATTTTACATTTGGTAGACGAGTGTTTTAAAAAATATTAAACAGAAATGAAGCCCTCTTAAACAAGAGGGCTTTAAATATTCTTATCACTTAATAAATCCTTTCTTCTATATATACTGGATATTATTCCAATCATTATCATATTCACCATGTTTAAAACCGTTCCATAGCTTATAAATGGCATAGATATACCTGCTATTGGTGCTAATCCCAAAATCATTAAAATATTATATATAAATTGAACAATAAATAATGAACTAAAAGTAGACACTAATAATCTTCCATAATTATCTTCAATGCTTTTTACAGTTTTTATTAGTCTAATAAAAAACACAATGGATAATACTATTATAGATATACCAGCCAACCATCCAAAGGCATAAATAATATATGAAAATATATAATCTGTATGCATTTCTGGTAATCCCAATATAGGCATTTCAGTCTTATCTATATTCATTCTATTTCCTAAAAGACCTGCTGAAGATATTAGTTCTCTTAATTGAACATTCATATAGCCAGAACCTAATGGATCTCGTAGGGGATTTAATAAATTTTTCACTCTTTCAATTCTATAAGGTTGATTAAATATTGAAAAAACTACTACTATAGCCCCAACTCCTATACTTCCTAATATATACTTAATACTTCCTCCTGATATAAGTATTAAAACTAATATCATAGTAAAATACATTATTATAGGAGTAACTACTGAAATTTGAAAAGCTATAATCATAATTATTGGTAAAAATAAAATTATTAAATTTGAAAAAACTTTCTCCTTTTGCCACCTATATTCAGAAAATATTCCAGATAGAGCTATAGCATATAAAAATGGAGTTATATAATTAAAATTTCTAGTTACTCTATAAAACATTCTATACCTATCCCCTAATATAAGAAAAATACTAGTTGCTATATAAAGATATTTTGAAAAAGGTTTAATTTTTCTATAGTCAAAAAAGTATAGCCCAACTATTATAACTATGCCAACTACAAACATTGTAATTGAAGTTTTAATCATTCCCTTAATTCTCCAATCAGTCCATAAGTCTTGAAGACTCATTGCATACATAGATAAAATACCTATCAATGTAAATATAAAGGTTAAACTCAATATACTCCATTCAGGTTTAGGTTTATGTATCTTATTTAATTCTTGACCTAGTACATAAGCATCCCCCATTTGTTTTATACTCATATCTATAGATTCTTCTAAAGAAAAACCCTTTTCCATATTTTCTTCCACAATATTATTTATATGATCTACCAATTCTTCTTTAATGTTTTCATGGATATCTTTAAATTTTATTTGAGTACACACAAGCTCTATATAAGCTTTTATTTTATTGTTTTCCATTAAATCCATATATATTCACCCCCTATAACCTTATTAACTGTTTTTGAAAATACAGTCCATTCTTCTTTTTTATCTTTTATATGTTTCTTCCCACTAGATGTAATGGAATAATATTTTCTCTTTCTATTACCTTCTCCCTTATCCCAATAGGATTCTAAATACCCATCAGATTCAAGACCATGTAATAGTGGATATAATGTGCCTTCCTTAAAATCAAATATCCCATTAGACTTTTTGTCCATTTCCTTTATAATCTCATATCCATACATAGGCCTTTCTTCTAAAAGGCTTAGAACCAGTATTACTGTACTACCTTTAAGTAATTCTTTGCTGATTTTCATAAATTCACCTCCATGCCCAGGTATTCTATGTATCGTTAATCTATGTATAGAATATCTAATATTTTTGTATATGTCAAGTTTTTTACTTAATATAGTTTTTTATTGCCTGGAAAATATATTTTCCTAGATATAAAAAAATAGAGGCAATTCTTTTATTTTAAGAATTACCTCTATTAATATAGTTTTATTCTCTTATCTAATAGTCCCTAAGTTTATGGCTTTATTGTATTCGAGTATAGCTAAATTATAAGTTGATATAGCTTTTGAAACTGCTAATTCGGCATTATATAGCTGAACTATAGCCTCTTTTACTTCAAGCATAGTACCCATCCCTACATTATAAGAAAGTTCTCTTAATCTTAAACCTTCCTTTGCTTTTTCAACATTTGCCTTGGACAATTCTATTTGTTTTTCTGCACTTTTTATAGTATCATATTTTTCTTTAATATCAAATTCTATATTTATTTTAGAATCATGTAATAGTTTTTCCATTTTGGCAACACTAGTTTCTTTATATTTATATTTAAAAGTATTAGGGGTATATACAATAGCATTGGTTTTAAAATCAAGCTTTACCAGTTCATAATTATGCTGTAATTGAATCATATCAAATCTACTGGTATATGATTTCTCAATATCCTCATCTAAATTTGCAGTAAATGTTTCTTCTTTAAAATTAGAAGTTAATTTTAATTTAGTATCTAAAGGATAATTTAAAACCATATTCAAAGCCCTTGTAGTTCTTTCCAA
>JAAZMG010000151.1 GCA_012798935.1 Tissierellia bacterium
ATGGCTTTCAACTTTCTTAGCCATTTTTTCATTTAAATAAATAATATTTTCATCTATCTTTAGAGCCATTTTACCTTTATCCATAAATAAAGTGGTTTCAAATATATTCATCCTTGGAGCTCCAATAAAAGTTGCAACAAATTTATTTTTAGGCTTATTATATAGGTTTAATGGAGTATCAATTTGCATAACATTCCCAAGCACACATTCGGTACCGGGTACCACCCGAATTTTGTCGAAACTGATATTAATATTATAGTGTCATGTTTATTATAACATGGAAAAAATTTTTAGCAAAATAGTTCTAATAAAAATAATTTTCATTAATCGAAAATTATTTTCCCACCAATTATTGTTTTTTTAACTTGGAATTCATCATCTATTACTACCAAATCTGCATCTTTCCCAATGGATATACTCCCTTTCCTATCCTCTAATCCCAATAGTTGTGCTGGATTTAAGGATAGCATATTTGCTCCTTGACTAAAATTTAAATCTGTAGTTTCAATTATATTCTTTAGAGCTGTATTCATAGTTAATACACTTCCTGCCAATGTGCCATCTTTTAATTTAGCTGAACCACTTTTCACTATTACCTCCTGCCCTCCTAGCTCATAAATTCCATCATTTATACATCCAGCTCTCATAGAATCGGTAATTAGTATCACCTTTTCATATCCTTTTGTCTTTATAAGTAGATTATAAGCACCAGGATGGACATGAATACCATCAGCAATTAATTCACAGGTAATATCACTATTCATAATAGCGCCTACTACTCCTGGTGCTCTGTGATTTAACGGAGTCATAGCATTGTATGTATGGGTAGCATGAGTAATACCCTTTTCAATGGATTCCATGGTTTCTTCGTAAGTAGCGTTGCTATGGCCTATTGACAATACTATATCACTGTCTGTTTTCAGTTTTTTTATAAAACTAAAATTATCATCTTCTTCTGGAGCTAATGTAATTATCTTTATTATGTCTAAATAATCTTCTACCAAGCTGTATTCTGGTTTTGTAATATATGCTGGATTCTGTGCTCCCATCTTTTCTTTGCTAATAAAAGGTCCTTCCATATGGATACCTAAAATCTCTCCACCAGGCATTCCTTTTTCCATGGCCTTTCTTACTGTATCAAAGACTTGTAAAATGGTGGCTTTATCCATAGTCATAGTTGTTGGTAAAAACCCGGTAACACCTTTTGAAGCAACTATTTTACTTATCTCCTCTAATGCAGTAATGGTTCCATCCATAACATCATATCCTCCAACCCCATGTATATGGATATCTATAAAACCTGGAAATACATAATTTCCCTTTGCATCTATCTTTTCTTCATATTCATAGTTAACCATAAGTTCATCATCTATTATGTCTACAATCTTTTTATCAAATACAATGGATTTTCCTACTATAATTTTATCTTGTGTCACAATTTTACCATTTACTATAGCTTTCATTATCTAATCACCTACCTTCAATTCATAATAACATACTTTATTAATAAATAGGACACCCGGCACTAACTTGTTGACTTATCTAGTTTTTAAAATAAGACAGAGTACCGTCCCTTCGTCTTATACTTAAATTAAAAATACTAATATAATATTTTCAAATCTGGGTATATATAAACATAGCTTAAGGGGGGATTTTTTTGTTTCAAGAAATATTAAGATTGATAATAAAAAGTGCTGAAAATGCTTTTATAGA
>JAAZMG010000152.1 GCA_012798935.1 Tissierellia bacterium
AGATATTATTGATGTAGCTAAGTATTTAATCGATACAAATCAAAATATGTCTAATTTTACAGTAAAAGAGATATGTAGCCATTTTGATGATAATCCTAAAACAAAAGAGCAAAGAATTAGAAGAACAGCCACTGTTGGATTGATTAATCTTGCAAATATCGGAATAGAGGATTATATTAATGAAATATTTGTTGAATATTCTAATGGATTATATAATTTTGAACAAGTTAAAATAGAAATGGATTTTATAAGAGGAAAAAGTAAAAAAAGAGGTAAAGTAAATATAAAAAAATTCATAGATGGAATAGTCTTTTATGGAAAGAGACTATGAAAAAGGTTAGATAGGATAAAATTCTTATCTAACTTTTTTATTTGAAACAATTATAAAAAGATTCAAAAAATTTTTTTCGAATTTGAAACTTTTTGAAACTATTTGCAAGTCATGAATTATAATTAGTTTTAACTTTATTTAATAATTCAAATTTAACAAATTAGGGGGTTAAATTATGGAAATGTTTAAAATGCTGGTTGATTTTGTAAATACTATTCTATGGGATTATGTATTAATATTTGGGCTTATAGGTATAGGCGTTTTTATGACTATAAAACTCAAATTTTTACAATTTACTAGAGTGATTCCAGCATTGAAGAAAATGATTCAAGACATAATCAACAAAAGATCAGTAGAAGAGGGAAAAATGTCACCTTTTCAAGCTTTATCAACTGCAGTAGCAGCCCAAGTTGGTACAGGTAATATAGTAGGGGTAGCTACAGCTATAGCAGCAGGAGGACCAGGGGCTGCATTTTGGATGATAGTATCTGCATTTTTTGGGATGGCCACTATATTTGCGGAAGCTGTTTTAGCACAAAAGTATAGAGAAATTAAAGAAGGAGAGGTAACAGGTGGACCTGCTTATTATATAAAAAACGGCTTAAAATCTAAAAAGCTAGCTATGTTTTTTGCTATACTAGGTATAGTTGAATTAGGTATAGTTGGAACCATGGTTCAGTCTAATTCCATAGCAGGGTCTGTTAGCGAGGCTTTTGGGATACCGGTATTTGTTATTATGATAGTTCTTGCAGTAATAGTTGGACTTATACTTATGGGAGGTATGGGAAGAATAGCCTCTTTTTCAGAGAAAGTAATACCATTTATGGCTAGTTTATATATTTTGGGAAGTATATTGATAATATTTATGAACATCAGCAACCTTATTCCTGCTATTAAAATTATATTTGTGGGAGCGTTTTCACCGGAAGCGATTGGAGGTGGAGTATTAGGTATTACAGTTCAACAGACCGTTAGATTTGGACTAGCAAGAGGACTTTTCTCAAACGAAGCGGGTATTGGTTCAACTCCTCATTCTCATGCAGTAGCAGATGTTTCTCATCCTGCTGAACAAGGTTTTGCAGCTATGATAGGAGTGTTTATATCAACATTTATAATCTGTATATCAACGGTTATGGTTAATCTTGTATCAGGAGCATACAATCCAAATATATCAGCAGCTGAAATGACCCAAGAGGCAACTATGATGACACAAACTGGATTTACAGCTGGATTTGGCTCATTTGGTGGAATGTTTTTAGCAGTGTGTTTATCATTTTTTTCCCTTACTACAATAATAGGATGGTATTTTTTTGCCGAATCAAATGTTAAATTTGTTTTTAACTCTAAGGCTATAACTTTAAAAATATTTAAAGTTTTTGTTATAATGGCTTTAGTAGTAGGTACTATGATAGATGCTACTTTTGTATGGGAATTAACAGATATGTTTATGGGTATGATGGCGGTACCCAATATTATAGCATTATTTTTATTATCTAAAGAAGTACGAGAAATACTTGATGATTATGATTTATGTGTAGAAAAAGGTAATATTCATTGGGAATACCAATATCAAAATCTAGAAGAAAGAAAGGACAGCAAAGGTTCAGTGCTAAGAAAAGGATTAAGCACTACA
Organism: Tissierellia bacterium; assembly: GCA_012798935.1. Classification (GTDB taxonomy): domain Bacteria; phylum Bacillota; class Clostridia; order Tissierellales; family Tepidimicrobiaceae; genus JAAZMG01. The sequence goes on from JAAZMG010000152.1 coordinate 1,965, forward strand.
ATATTAAAATAGTATATTTCTTATCTAATTATATATCAAAGCCAGCTAATAAAATTTTTAGCTGGCTTTGTTCTTGAAATTGCTATAGGTACAATTCTTAAATATTTTATTTATTATAACCTCTCTAAAATTTTAATTATTAGATATGCAATCCCTGATCCAGTTAATATTCCTACTGGAATCCCACCAAAGAAAGTGACTCCAATAATTGAACCAGTTAGAACTCCTGCTAAGATAAAAGGGTTGCTGTTAGCCAGTTTCAAACCTTTTGCTGCAATAATTACAACAAAAAAGCCACTTAGAAGGGATATTATTCCTTTTATATTCACATAATCTTTTATATCTAAAAAAGATAGTTCATATCTAGTTTCTACTAATGGCATAAGCAGCCATATCATAAGCAATGTCATTCCACCATTTAAAAATATATTTTTATCCAATCTTAAATTATAATCCTTAAACAAAAAAGAGATTATGAGAACCGTTATACTTGCAAAGACCATAGGCTTATTTTTTGCTAATGAGGATATGATGATTATAGATATTAATATAATTTTATTATTCATATAAACATCTCCAATGTAATAGTTTATATCCTTAAATTATATTCATAGTAGAGTCATAAAATGAATAATATATTTTTGTTTCCGGACAAGGGGACGGGAAACTTGTCCGAGTTTTAACTTATGCAGGATTTAAAATAAAACTTGCAAAATACACTTGCTATTATTTTTATCTTATGTTAGAATTATTTAAAATATTGTTTTTCGGGCAAGTTAAATAAAGGGATGGCGAGAAATGGAATGGCTAATTAATGGGAATCGAGTGAGAAATTTAGAAAACATATAGAAAGTTTAAATAAAAAATTTTTTATATTCAATATAGATAAAATAAAAAATAAAATTTACAATTAACTAAAAGTGAAACTAAAATAAATAAAACTTGCAAAATTTTAAATATTAAACATGATCAAGGGGGAAGAACAATGAATTATAATAATATTGATACTTTAAGACCAAATCTTTTTAAGGAGGTATTTCCTTATTCAGAAATTCCAAAGGTTAAATTTAATAATATTCAATTACCAATGGAAATTCCTGACGATATATGGATTACAGATACTACATTTCGTGATGGACAACAATCCATGTCTTCTATGACAGTAAAACAGATGGTAAAAATATATGATTATCTTCATCAATTGGATAACGGATCCGGTATTATAAGGCAAACGGAGTTTTTCTTGTACTCTGATAAGGATAGAAAAGCTGTAAAAGAGTGTATGGCAAAAGGATATGAATTTCCACAGATAACCTCCTGGATTAGAGCCAATAAAGAGGATTTTAAATTAGTAAAAAATATGGGAATTAAAGAAACGGGAATATTAATGTCCTGTTCCGATTATCATATATTTCACAAATTAAATATGACTAGAAAGGAAGCTATGAATACCTATCTTTCTATTGCAGAATCCGCTTTACAAAATGGAATTACACCTAGATGTCATTTTGAAGATATAACCAGGGCAGACTTTTTTGGCTTTGTTGCACCTTTGGCAAAAAATCTTATGAAACTATCCGAAGAATATAAAATGCCTGTAAAGATACGGGCTTGTGATACTTTAGGATTAGGTGTTTCTTATATGGGAGTAGAGCTACCTAGATCTGTACCTGCGATTATCCACGGTTTAAGGTATTATTGCAATGTACCTTCAGAGGCTATTGAATGGCATGGACACAATGATTTTTATTCCGTAGTTACAAACTCAACTACAACTTGGTTATATGGAGGTTCTTCTGTTAATACAACTTTATTTGGAATTGGGGAGAGAACTGGGAATTGTCCATTAGAGGCTATGGTAGTAGAATATGCACAAATAAAAGGAAATACTAAGAGTATGAATCTTAAGGTTATATCTGAAATAGCAGATTATTTCCAAAAGGAATTAGATTATACAGTACCTGCTCGTACACCTTTTGTAGGCAGCGAATTCAATGTTACTAGAGCAGGGATCCATGCAGATGGAATGTTAAAAAATAAAGAAATATATAATAGCTTTGACACGGAAAAGATTCTAGGCAGGTCTCCAATAGTAGCGGTAAATTCATACTCTGGAATGGCTGGTATAGCAGCTTGGATAAATAGTTATTTTAAATTAGATGATTCAAATAAAAATGATAAAAATCATCAAGGAATAATACCTATTAAAAAATGGATAGATGAAGAATATGCTAATGGACGAACTTCAAATATAAGAAATGATGAACTTAAAGAATTGGCGCTTAAGTTTATTCCTAATATTTTAGATGATGACAAGACAAAAGCTATTTAGGGATAGAGTGTGAACTATTAAAATAAGATTTGGAGGGAAAAAAATGAAATTAACGGTAGCAGAAAAAATAATAAAGGATCATATTGGAACTGGAAAATTAGAAAAAGGAACGGAAATAGGTTTAAAGATAGATCAGACTTTGACTCAAGATTCGACAGGGACTATGGCTTATCTTCAATTTGAAGCTATGGGAATAGATCAGGTTAAGACAAAAAAATCTGTAGCCTATATTGACCATA
>JAAZMG010000153.1 GCA_012798935.1 Tissierellia bacterium
GATGTTATTGCTGCTGTTAATGTTGTTTTACCGTGGTCTACGTGACCTATAGTTCCTATATTTACATGAGGTTTAGTTCTTTCAAATTTTGCTTTACCCATTTCCTACTCCTCCTTAATAATATAAATAGTTATTTATGTCCTAATATTTTTTCTGCAATGCTATTTGGCACTGGCTCATAGTGATCAAATTGCATTGAATAAACTGCTCTACCCTGTGTATTAGAACGAAGATCTGTAGCATATCCAAACATTTCTGCTAGAGGTACATATGCATTTACTACCTGAACACCGGATCTTGGTTCCATACCTTCTATTCTACCTCTTCTTGAGTTAATATCCCCCATTACATCTCCCATATATTCTTCTGGCGTAATAACTTCTACCTTCATAATAGGCTCTAATAATACTGGATTTGCTTTTGCCATAGCTTCCCTGAAACCCATGGATCCAGCTATTTTAAACGCCATTTCATTAGAGTCTACTTCATGATAGGATCCATCATATAAAGTTACTTTTACATCTAGTACTGGGTAACCGCCCATTATACCAGATTCCATTGCCTCTTGAATACCACTATCTACGGAAGAGATGTATTCTTTGGGTATAACTCCCCCTACTATTGCATTTACAAATTCATAACCAGCTCCTGGTTCTTGTGGCTCAACTTTTAACTTAACATGACCATATTGCCCACGTCCACCAGATTGTTTTATATACTTTCCTTCTGCCTCAGCAGCTTTTGAAATTGATTCTTTATAAGCTACCTGTGGATTACCTACATTTGCTTCTACCTTAAATTCTCTAAGGAGTCTATCTACTATTATCTCTAAATGGAGTTCTCCCATACCAGCTATTAAAATCTGGCCTGTTTCTTCACTTGTGGTAGTCCTAAATGTTGGATCTTCCTCAGCAAGTTTTGCTAAGCCTATGCTCATCTTTTCTTGACTTGCTTTTGTCTTAGGCTCAATAGCTACCTCTATAACAGGTTCTGGGAATTCCATAGTTTCTAATATTATTGGATTATCTGCATCACATAAAGTATCCCCTGTAGAAGTATCCTTAAGACCTACTGCAGCTGCAATATCTCCTGCATGAATTTCATCTACTTCTACTCTTTTGTTAGCATGCATTAATAAAATTCTACCAATTCTTTCTCTTTTACCTTTTGTAGAATTATATATATAAGCCCCTGATTTAAGTTTGCCTGAATATACCCTAAAATATGCAAGCTTTCCAACATAAGGATCAGTTACTATTTTAAATGCTAATGCTGAAAATGGCTCATCATCAGATGAAAGTCTTTCTTCCTCCTCATCTTCTGAGTCAGCTTTTATACCTTTTACTGGTGGTATATCAAGGGGTGATGGTAAATAATCTACTATCGCATCCATCAAAGGCTGGACTCCTTTATTCTTATAAGAAGAACCGCATAAAACAGGAGTTATCTCTACTTTTATAGTAGCCGTTCTTATAGCTCTATTAATATCATCAGAAGTGATTTCTTCTCCTTCAAGATATTTAATCATCAATTCCTCATCATGTTCAGCTACATTCTCTAGTAATTTTTCCCTATGTTCCTTTGCTAAATCTATCATATCTTCTGGAATATCTACTATTTCTATGTTTTGACCAAGATCATCATTATAAATCCTAGCATTCATATTAACTAAATCTATTACACCCTTAAAATTATCTTCTTTGCCTATAGGTATTTGTATAGGTACGGGACTAGCTTTAAGCCTTTCCTTGATCATATCAACCGTTTTAAAGAAATCTGCTCCAACAATATCCATCTTGTTGATAAAAGCCATTCGTGGAACATTATACTTATCCGCTTGTCTCCAAACCGTCTCTGATTGAGGTTCTACACCTCCCTTAGCACAAAACACCGCCACTGCTCCATCAAGAATTCTCAAAGATCTTTCAACTTCTACTGTGAAATCCACGTGCCCTGGTGTGTCTATAATATTAATCCTATGCTCTTGCCAATAACAAGTAGTTGCAGCAGATGTAATTGTTATTCCTCTTTCCTGCTCCTGCGCCATCCAATCCATCTCAGCAGAACCTTCATGGGTTTCTCCTATCTTATGAATTTTTCCAGTATAAAACAATATCCTCTCTGTGGTAGTTGTTTTTCCTGCATCTATATGAGCCATTATTCCTATGTTTCGTATCTTTTCTAATGGAATTTCTCTGGGCACAATACTTCCTCCTTCCCAAATCTACATCTCATTCCACACTTTTAATTTTACTAGACTACCATCTGTAATGTGCGAATGCTTTGTTTGCTTCTGCCATCTTGTGAACTTCTTCTCTCTTCTTAACACTTGCACCTGTATTGTTAGCTGCATCCATTATTTCTTTGGCCAATCTCTCAATCATGGTCTTTTCGCCTCTTGCTCTAGCATATCGAACTAACCAACGAAGGCCTAAAGTTTCTCTTCTTTCTTGCCTAACCTCTACTGGTACTTGATATGTGGCCCCACCAATACGTCTTGCTTTTACTTCTAATACTGGCATTATATTGTTCATTGCTTTATAGAATACTTCCAAAGGCTCTTCACCAGTTTTTTCTTCTATATGATCAAATGCACCATATACAATGCCTTGAGCTATGCCCTTTTTACCATCAAGCATAATATTATTAATAAGTTTTGTTACAACTATATCATTGTATATAGGGTCTGGCATTACTTCTCTTTTAGGTATGTTCCCTTTTCTTGGCACTTTGCTTCCCTCCTTAACTACATAAAGTAAATTCATTGGTACTCGACAGATTTAAACTGCCGCTGTGCACACAAATGCTATATATAAATTGGAATAATTCCATTGCATTTTTAGCACAATTATTTGTTTTTAGGCTTTTTAGCCCCATATTTGGATCTAGATTGCATTCTATCTTCTACTCCTGCAGCATCTAAACTACCTCTCACAATATGATATCTAACACCTGGAAGGTCCTTAACTCTTCCACCTCTTATTAGTACAACACTATGTTCTTGCAAGTTGTGCCCAATCCCAGGAATATAAGCAGCAACTTCAACTCCATTTGTAAGTCTAACCCTAGCTACTTTCCTTAAAGCTGAGTTAGGTTTTTTAGGAGTAACAGTTCTAACTGCTGTACAAACTCCTCTTTTTTGAGGTGAATTAACTATAGTTACATCTTTCTTCAATGAGTTATAGTTAATACCTAATGCTGGAGATTTAGACTTGTATTCAACCTTTTTCCTACCCTTTCTAATCAATTGATTAATTGTTGGCATCATTACACCTCCTTCTATTTCAATAATGCAGCACTAGCTGCACTAACGTCTATCTTGCATGCTTCCCCTAGTTTTCCCATAGTTTCTACATATATTACTTGAATTTGTTTTTCAGCACATGTTTGAATTATATCCTTTACTATTCTTTTATCTGCATCTTTAGCTATATATACTATTTCTGCTTCTCCTTTAGCTAATGCTCCTTTTACCTGTTTAGTTCCTACTACTTTGTTGTTATTATTAAGTCTATGCACCATATAAGTTTCCTCCTCCTTTTAAACATTTTAAAGATTATGTAGACATTTTAATCTACATAATCTTTATGTTGTCAAAGAGTCCACTTCAAATTTACACACTAATACATTCTATCATCAGTTTTTTTCTATGTCAATATGTTTTTCTAAAGTCTCTGTTTTTCTTCTTGGTCTTCATATACTACATCAATATCTTTATATCTTCTCATCCCTGTACCAGCAGGAATTAGCTTACCAATTATTACATTCTCCTTAAGACCTATCAGATGATCTTCTTTCCCTTTTATTGATGCTTCTGTTAATACCCGTGTAGTTTCCTGGAAAGAAGCTGCTGACAAGAAAGATTCTGTAGCTAAAGAGGCTTTTGTTATTCCAAGGAGAGCTCTTCTGCCTACTGCAGGTTTTTGTCCATTTTCTAAAGCTTCTTTGTTTATATCCTCAAAGTTATTAATACTTACTAGACTTCCTGGCAATAAATCTGTGTCTCCCGGATCCTCTACCTTAACTTTCCCCAGCATCTGTCTTACTATTATTTCAATATGTTTATCGTCTATATCTACTCCCTGAAGCCTATATACCCTTTGAACCTCTTTAACAAGATACTTTTGTACTCCATGGACTCCCTTGATCTTCAAAATATCATGTGGGTTTACAGACCCCTCAGTTATTTCATCTCCCGATTCAATAAAATCCCCAGGTTTTACTAACAATCTAGAACCATAGGTTATGGTATAAGCTTTACTTTCTCCATCTTTAGATGTAACAACAACTTCTTTTTTCTTTTTTGTCTCATTCAGACTTACTTCTCCTGATATCTCAGAGATAATACCAAGACCTTTAGGTTTCCTTGCTTCAAACAACTCTTCAACCCTTGGCAAACCTTGAGTAATATCTGCTCCTGCCACTCCACCTGTATGGAATGTACGCATTGTAAGCTGGGTTCCAGGTTCCCCTATAGACTGAGCTGCTATAATTCCCACAGATTCTCCAATATTTACAGGATCTCCTGTAGCTAAGTTCCTTCCATAACATTTAGCACATACCCCATGACGAGTATTGCATCCAAGAACAGACCTAATTTTAACTTCTTTTATTCCTACTTTCTCTATTCTCTCTGCCATATCTTCCGTGATTATTTGATCCTTTTTTACAATCACTTCATCGCTATTAGGATCTATTATATCTTCTACAGAGTATCTTCCTATTATTCTATCTTTTAATTCTTCAATTACCTGATTGCCATCCTTAAAAGCTTTTGCTGTTAAATATTGTTCTGTTCCACAGTCTTCTTCCCTTACGATAACATCTTGGCTAACATCAACTAGTCTTCTAGTTAAATAACCAGAGTCAGCAGTTCTTAAAGCTGTGTCCGCCAATCCTTTTCTTGAACCATGAGTAGATATAAAAAACTCTAGTACATCTAGGCCTTCCCTAAAATTAGATTTTATAGGTATTTCTATGGTTCTACCAGAAGCGCTAGCCATTAAACCTCTCATACCAGCTAATTGTCTAATCTGATTCTGACTGCCCCTTGCTCCTGAATGAGCCATAATATATACATTGTTCATGGGATCTAAATTGTTCATCAATGCATCCCCAACTTCATCTGTAGATTTGTTCCATATTTGAATTACCTTTTCGTATCTTTCCTCATCTGAAATTAGTCCTCTTCTATAAGATTTCTCAAATTTATCTACTTCTTCTTCTGCTTTTCCTAACAACTCTGCCTTTTGATGAGGTACAATTATATCTCCCATACTTACAGTTATAGCCCCTATTGTAGAATAATGAAAACCAATTTCTTTTATATTATCAAGTACAGAAGCCGTTACTGTATTACCATGCTTTCTATAGCATTTTTCTACTATAACTCCCAAAGTCTTTTTATCTACTAATCTGTCTACTTCTAAGGAATATTTATCTTTTTCCCTATCTATAAATCCTAAGTCCTGTGGTATCTTTTCATTAAATATAAATCTTCCTACAGTACTTTCCACAAGACGTCCTCTATCATTTTCATCTAGCTTTCTTCTTACTTTTACCTTAGCATGAATACCCAAGTTCCCATTATAGTAAGCCTTAAGCATTTCATCATAATCTTTAAATACTTTACCCTCACCTTTTTCCCCAGGATTTTCAACAGTTAAATAATAGCTACCTAAAACCATATCCTGAGTTGGTGTAGTAATAGGTTTTCCGTCCTTCGGCGCAAGTATATTATTTATAGATAGCATGAGTAACCTTGCTTCAGCTTGAGCTTCAGTGGATAATGGTAAATGTACAGCCATTTGGTCTCCATCAAAGTCTGCATTATAAGCTGTACAAGCAAGAGGATGAAGTTTAATGGCTTTTCCCTCTACCAACACAGGTTCAAAAGCTTGAATTCCTAATCTGTGAAGGGTAGGTGCCCTATTCAACAACACAGGATGATCCCTTATTACCTCATCTAATACATCCCATACCTCCGGTCTCATTCTTTCTACCATACGTTTAGCAGATTTTATATTATGAGCATGATTTTCTTGAACTAATTTTTTCATCACAAAAGGCTTAAACAATTCTAAAGCCATCTTCTTAGGCAAACCACATTGGTAAAACTTTAGCTCTGGTCCTACCACTATAACAGAACGTCCAGAGTAATCGACCCGCTTGCCTAATAAATTTTGCCTAAATCTACCTTGTTTCCCCTTTAACATATCCGACAAGGACTTTAATGGTCTATTGCCAGGACCTGTAACAGGCCTTCCTCTACGGCCATTGTCTATCAACGCATCTACCGCTTCTTGTAGCATCCTTTTTTCATTTCTAACAATAATATCTGGTGCACCTAAATCTAATAATCTTTTTAATCTATTATTTCTATTAATTACCCTTCTATAAAGGTCATTTAAGTCCGATGTAGCAAATCTACCTCCATCTAGCTGAACCATCGGTCTTAAATCCGGTGGTATAACAGGGATAACATCTAAAATCATCCATTCTGGCCTGTTCCCTGACTGTCTAAAAGCTTCCACAACCTCAAGCCTTCTTATTATTCTTACCTTTTTTTGTCCTGTAGATTCTTTAAGCTGAATTCTTAAATCTTTTGCCTCTTTATCTAAGTCTATACCGGCAAGAATTTGCTTTATAGCTTCTGCTCCCATTAAAGCTCTAAATTTATTACCATATTTCTCCTGAGCCTCTCTAAATTCCGTCTCAGTCAACAATTGCTTTTGATATAAAGGAGTATCTCCACCATCTATTACAATATAGGATGCAAAATAAAGCACTTTTTCTAAAGATCTTGGAGACATATCTAATATAAGTCCCATCCTGCTTGGAATACCCTTAAAATACCAGATATGGGATACAGGGGCCGCTAATTCTATGTGCCCCATTCTTTCCCTTCTAATCTTAGATTTAGTTACTTCTACTCCACACCTATCACAAACCACACCTTTATATCTTACCCTTTTGTACTTCCCACAATGACACTCCCAGTCTTTTGTAGGTCCAAATATTTTCTCACAAAATAGTCCTTCTTTTTCTGGCTTTAATGTTCTATAGTTAATTGTTTCTGGTTTCTTTACTTCTCCTTTTGACCATTGTCTTATTTTTTCAGGAGACGCAAGACCAATCTTTATTGAATCAAATGTATTTAATTCAAACAAGGAGCTTTCTCTCCTTTCTATA
>JAAZMG010000154.1 GCA_012798935.1 Tissierellia bacterium
ATCTGGCTCTTCTTCAACTATCTTATCCAATGCCTCTAACCCATTCCTAGCAACCCCAACTACTTGAAAATCATCATCTTTAGATAAAAACTTACTTAAAATGTCACAAAATTCTTGATTGTCATCTGTAATCAAGATTCTTGTTTTTTCCAATTAAATTACCCCCCTGTTTATCTATTTGTTCCCATAATTAACTATTCGACAAACATTCCTAGTTTCCTTCTATTTAAAAACTTTTCTTTAAATTATTTTATTTTTTGAAACAAAAAAGATAGGCTTTCGCCTATCAATTTATATTATCAGCAAACTTTTCATTTAATTGAGAATTTGAATTAACCTGATCTAACATCCACTCAATATATATTCCATAACCTTTCGTAGGATCATTTACAAATACATGAGTTATAGCACCTATTAAATTGCCGTTTTGTATTATTGGACTCCCACTCATTCCCTGGACTATTCCCCCAGTTTTTTGTAATAACTTTTTATCCGTTACCCTAATTGTCATACTCTTTTGATCAGGATATTGTTGGGATTGAGCCTTTAATATTTCAATTTCAAACTTTTCTATTCGATTATTATCTATTGTAGTCAACATATGGGCTTTTCCTTCTTTTATTTCTTCCTTAAAGCCAATTGGTATAGGTTTCATTTTATTTGATTTTATAAATTCATCAGTTACCAACCCATATATACCAAAAGGAGAGTTTTTAGTTATTTTTCCTAATATATTCTCTGTTTCATAAAAAATCCCCCTAATTTCTCCTGGAGTTCCTCTCTTTCCTTGTTCAATATTAGCAATTCTAGCATTCATTATTTTACCGTATTCTACATTTAATAAATTCCCAGTATCCATATCTGTTATTCCATGGCCTAAGGCTCCAAACATTTTACTCTCATTATCATAAAAGGTAAGGGTTCCAATTCCAGCTGTTTTATCTCTAACCCATATGCCCAGTCTATAACAATTATCCTGCATGCTTTTTATAGGGGTAATTTCGGTTTCAAATTTTATTTTATTTCTTTCAATAACTATATTAACCGTTGTATTTTGTATCTGATTTAATAATTCTACTACATGTTCAGCATCTTTTACCTTTATATTATCTATCTCCAAAATACTATCTCCCGTTTTTATGCCTGCATCTCTAGCTGGATTATATCTTTTTCCATTCATTCCAAGTACATCTGTAACCGCTACCACTAATACTCCCCTAGTGTTTAATCTTACACCTACTGCATTACCTCCAGGGGTTAACATTTGTCTATTAACTACATTTACATCAAATCTTTTTACTGGTATCAATCCCAAAAGTTTTAATTGAAATTTTACTTCTCCTGCATCTATTCCATCTATTTTATAAGTTTTCTTTAAACTTTTGGTGGAGTTTTGATTGTAAGTGGATTGTACTATTGTATCTTCATTGTGCAATGCACTTAATGAAAATGGGAATAATACATCAATACTTTTTTCTTCTCCTTTTACAATTTTTATTTCAGTAGGATAACAAAATATACTTGTAATTTTGATTATATAAAAAAAAGCAAATACTAAAATTAATAAAGAAAATATTTTTCTACTTTCCCTATATCTGCCCAAGTACAATCACCCCTCTATTTTGCCTTTACCATATTCACCCCCACAAAAAATATTTTTTAACGTAAATATAATTTAGCCTTTTTTCATCTTATTTATTCTTTTAAAAATTTATTTATTCTGTCAGACAAATTACATTTTGGTAAATAGGAAAAAACACTTTGCATTGTTTGCAAAGTGTTTTTACATACTATCTGTTAAAATTTAGCTTTTTTGACATTTCTAACATTTCTTTTGCATGAAGTTTTGTAGTATCCGTTAAATCTACACCACCTAAAAGTCTTGATAGTTCATTTATTCGTTCATCATCATTAAGTTTTCTTACTATTGTATTAGTTTTATCCTCAATTGTATGTTTTTCTATAACAAAATGGGTATCTGCAAGAGCTGCTATTTGTGGTAAATGAGATATACAAATAATTTGATGGTTTTTAGAAATCATTTTTATTTTCTCTCCTACTATCTGTGCTGTTCTACCACTGATTCCAGTATCAATTTCATCAAAGATTAAACAAGGTATGCTATCATAATCAGCTAATATATTTTTAAAAGCTAGCATTATTCTAGACATCTCTCCTCCAGAGATAATCTTCGATAATGGTTTTAAATCTTCTCCTTTATTAGTAGAAATTAAAAATTCTATCTTATCCCATCCATTAGAAGTGAAATATTCTAATCTATCAAATTTTACTTTAAAGACTACATTATTCATATTCAGTTCTTTTAATTCTTTAGTAATAGCATCTTCAATAATTTTACTCATTTTTTTTCTTGTTCGTGTTAATTTAGTACAGTAATTCATTAGTTTAGTTTCAATAATTTTTATATCATTTTTTATTTTTTTTATCGCTTCTTCATTATTTAACAATATTTCAAGTCTATTTTCAATGGTATCTCTATATTGAAGAATATCCCCAATTGTATTTCCATATTTCTTTTTTATTTTATTTATAGTATCGATTCTTTCCTCTAAAAATTCTAATCTTTCCCCATCTACTTCTAAATTCTCTAAATAGTTTCTTATATTCATGGAAAGATCTTGGAGTTGGAAATTTATATCTTCTAAAACTTTATTGTATTCCATTAATTCATTGTCAAAATCTTTTATATCATTCATTTTGCTTATACATTTATTTATACTATCTAATATAGAAAAATCATTATAGTTATAATTATGTATCATATCAGATACTTCACCTAAACCATATCCAATTTCCTTGATATTAGACAACTTTTCATATTCTTTAAAATTTTCATCTTCATTATATTTTAATAAATTAGCACTATTAATTTCATCTATTTGATATTTAAGTAAATCAATTTCTCGATCTTTTTCAATATTATTTATAGAAAACTCTTTTAGTTTTTTAACTTCCTCCTGTAATTCTCCATACTTTTCTTTAACATTTCTTAGTAGATTCCTTGATTCTTTATTACCAAAAGTATCTACTAATTTCATATGGTTGTCTACATTTAATAAAGATTGATGCTCATGTTGTCCATGAATATCTACTAAATTAGTAGTTATCTTATTTAACATGGTCAATGTAACAACTCTCCCATTAATTCTAGATACACTTCTACCATTTGTATATATTTCCCTAGAAATTAATAAATAATTATTTGGATCTATATCAATTCCATATTCCTTTAATATTGCATCCACTTCAACTTTTACTGGATCTTCTAAATAAAACAATCCTTCCAATGTTGACTTTTCCTTTCCCTTTCTAACCAGCTCTCTACTAGCTCTCTGACCTAAAATCATATTAATTCCCTCAACAATTATAGATTTTCCAGCCCCTGTTTCACCAGTAAGCACATTAAATCCTTTAGTAAAATTTATCTTTAAATCATCTATAATAGCAAAGTTACTAATATTTAACTCAACTATCATACCTATACCCCCAGATTATTTGAGTAAATTTTGGATCTTGTCTAAGGTAGAGTCAATTATATCTAGATCACTAATGGCAATAAATATGGTATCATCCCCGGCTATGGTTCCTGCAATACCTTTAATCCTAGAGTTATCCACTGCTGAGGCACATACCTGTGCTGCCCCAGGCAAAGTCTTTATAACAATAATATTTCCAGCTTTGTTAACATTTAAAACAGAACTTTTAAAAATTTTAGCCAGCCTTTCATTAGCACCTTCGTGCTGACTATCCATTGTTGCATATTTATACTTTCCACTAGAAGTTAAAACTTTAACAAGCCTTAATTCTTTTATATCTCTAGAAATAGTAGCTTGAGTTATATCAATTCCCCTATTCAGTAAATAATCTGCCAACTCTTCTTGAGTTTCTATTTCAACATTTTCTATTAAATCCAATATAATTCTCTGCCTAGTATATTTTTTCATTTTTCCCTCCTTTTATATTATAAACCATATCGCAATATTCTCATAACTATAAAGATCTATGAGCCTCATCTATAATTTTTAATATCCTTTCATCACTAATTCTTTTATTTTCCCTTTTTCTAGTAATATATGATAAGAACTCAATATTCCCTGTAGTACCCGTAATAGGAGAAAAATCTAAGTTAACTACTCTTAATTGAATAGTTTCACAAAATTCAACAATAGATTTTATTACCTCGAAATGGATATTTTTATCTTTCACTATTCCTTTCTTTCCAACTTTATCTCTGCCAGCTTCAAATTGAGGTTTTATTAATGCAACTATATGTCCATCCTCAGATAGTAATTCTCTAGCAACAGGTAAAACTAATTTTAAAGAAATAAAAGATACATCTATGGAAATAAAATCTACTAACTCACCAATATCCTCTTTAGTTACATATCTAATATTAGTTCTTTCCTTTACAATAACTCTAGGATCTTTTCGAAGTTTCCAATCTAATTGACCGTAACCTACATCTATTGCATATACCTTTTTTATCCCTTGTTTAAGCATACAATCAGTAAATCCACCTGTAGACGCGCCTATGTCTATAGCAATTTTATCCCCTAGCTCCATACCAAACATATTAATCGCTTTTTCAAGTTTTAGCCCTCCCCTACTAACATAGATAATTGGGTTTTCCTTAATTCTTATAGGACTATTTATATCAACCTTCTCTCCTGGTTTATCAACCCTCCTGTCTCCAATAAAAACTATTCCTTCCATAATAACTCGTCTTGCCTTTTCCCGAGATTCAGTCAATCCTCTTTCAAAAAGTAAAACATCAGCTCTCCTTTTCCCCATATAATCTCTCCTATTTATCTATCTTTTTATTACCCTTATTCTTTTTTTCTGGTAAAATATCCAATCCAAATCTTTTTTCCACGAAGTTAAATATCTTTGCTATTTGAAATATAATTTTTTCCGAATATAGCATAGCAATAGACTTTCCAAAAGCTTTTCCTCCTACAGTCAATGAAGCTATTAATGAGGTAACAATTATACTTAATACACTCCCATTCCTTATGTCATAAATACTAATTAGTTTATAAATTATGGTAGTTCCTACTGCGCCACTAACTATGCCACTTATATCACCTATTACATCATTACAAAAATTGGATACTTCTCCTGCATTTCTAACTAACTTTATAGCATGTTTTGCTTCTTCGATTTTATTAGCTGCCATTGCAT
>JAAZMG010000155.1 GCA_012798935.1 Tissierellia bacterium
AGAATCTATAAAAATATTAGTAAAGGGAAAACCACCCTTGACAAATATTTTTAAGCTTCAAACGGCTATTTTGGCAAAACAATTGTATAGAATATTTCAAGAAAAAACCTGTCACTTAACATTACAATCTATGCAATCATAAAATGTTAAAAAAAGTGTTGACAAAAAAAGATAATCGTATTAGAATGGTTTGTAAGCATTAAGTGAATAATATGCTCTTATCAAGAGTGGTGGAGGGACTGGCCCAGTGAAACCCGGCAACCTGTGAAAATAAGGTGCTAAATCCAGCGGTATATAATACCGAGAGATGAGGAAAGAATTTTAACCTCTTTCTTTTTAAGAGGTTTTTTTAGTATAAACCTCTATCTTGCTATAGAGGTTTTCCTATTTTTTATATTTTGTATCTTTTATAAAGGGGTGTAGTAATTGATTTCAATAGAAAATTTGTCAAAAAGTTTTGAAAGCGGAAACAACAAAATATGGGCTGTAAAGGATGTCAATCTTCATATAAACAAAGGAGAAATATTTGGGATCATCGGTTTAAGTGGAGCAGGTAAATCTACTTTGATCAGATGTTTAAATAGGCTAGAAGAGCCCTCTAGTGGAAAAATCACCATGGATGGAGTAGATATAACTTCCCTTGATAAAAAAGGATTAAGATTAATGAGAAAAAATATTGGAATGATATTTCAACATTTTAATTTATTATCCCAGAAAACCGTATATGAGAACATCGCTTTTCCATTAGAATTAGAAAGACTTAGTAAAAATGAAATAAAAACAAAAGTTGATACTTTATTGGACTATGTAGAGCTAACAGATAAAAAAGATGCTTACCCATCTCAATTAAGCGGTGGACAAAAACAAAGGGTCGCCATTGCTAGATCCTTGGCTAATAATCCAAAGATATTGTTAAGCGATGAGGGTACCTCTGCATTAGACCCTCAAACCACAAAATCTATATTGGAATTACTTAATAGGATAAGAAAAGAATTTGACCTTACCATAGTACTCATTACCCATCAAATGGAAGTCGTTAAAGATATATGTGATAGGGTGGCAATTATTGAAGATGGTAAGATCATTGAGATGAACACCGTAGAAGAATTGTTTAGAAATCCACAGACTAAAACTGCTAATACCTTTATTAGTGGATTAAAATTTAATATAGAACAAGAATTTATAAAACCTGAAGAATTCAAAGGTACACTTATTAGATTAAGCTTTTTAGGTAGTAGTGCAAAAAAACCTATCGTTTCTGAAATGATTAAAAAATTTGATATCAATATAAATATTTTATCTGGAAATATTAATGAGTTGATGAGTACTAGTGTAGGATATCTTATACTTGAACTTTTGGGAGATGAGATTGAAGTAAAAGATGCAATAAATTATCTTAAAAATCAAAATGTAAATGTGGAGGTGATATAAATGGCTGAATTGATTATTCCTTCTTTATTGGAAACATTATATATGGTATTGTTTTCTACAATATTTTCACTGTTGATAGGATTTCCTCTAGGAATTCTATTGGTAATTACAGAATCCAATAATATATGGGAAAAACCATTATTAAATAAAATATTAAATAGCATTATAAATGTACTACGGTCTTTTCCATTTATAATACTTATGATAATAGTATTTCCTATTTCAAATTTAATTGTAGGAAAATCTATTGGAACCACTGCAACTATAGTTCCATTATCTATTTCCGCTGCACCTTTTGTAGCAAGGATAATAGAAGGCTCCTTGAAGGAGGTAGATAAAGGGGTAATTGAATTAAGCCTTTCTATGGGGGCAACTGTGCCTCAAATTATATTTAAGGTACTTATCCCTGAAGCTATGCCTTCTTTAATTTTAGGCATAACCATAACCATTATAAATCTAATTGGATATTCTGCCATGGCTGGAGCTATTGGTGGAGGTGGCCTAGGAAATTTGGCCATTCGATATGGGTTATATAGATTCCAAACAGATGTTATGATAGTATCCGTCATAGTAATAATTATATTGGTTCAAGGGGTACAGTATCTAGGAAATAAAATGTCTGCAATTGTAGATAAAAAATAAGGGGGAATTTAAATTGAAAAAGGTATTTTTAATAGCCATAACCATTGTATTTGCCTTAACATCTCTTATAGGGTGTAGTAAAGGCGGGGAAAGTAATAATGTAATTAGAATAGGAGTGTCTCCTAGGCCTCATAGAGAATTAATTGAATTAATAGAAGAAGATTTAGAAAAAGAAGGCATAAAATTAGAAATAACTGAATTTGATGATTATATAAAACCAAATCTTGCTCTTAGTGAGAATGAGCTAGATGCAAACTTCTTCCAACACGAACCCTATATGAACAATTTTAAAGAAGAAAATAATATAGACATTACCTCCATTGGAGGAGTTCATATTGAACCTATGGGATTATATTCTTCTAAATATAAATCAATAGATGAATTAGAAAATAATAGCGAAATTGCTATACCTAATGACCCTACCAATGGTGGAAGAGCATTACTACTTCTTGAAAAATATGGGCTTATCAAATTAAAAGAAGATGCAGGTATATTGGCCACCGAAAATGATGTTGTGGAAAATCCTAAAAATTTAAAACTAACGGCCTTAGAAGCTGCCTATCTACCAAGGGTATTAAATGAAGTTGATGGAGCTGTTATAAATGGAAATTATGCTTTAGAAGCAGACCTTATCCCTACAGAAGATGCTATTATTCTAGAGGAAAAAGATTCTCCTTATGCCAATATAATAGCCATAAGAAGTGGTGAGGAAAATGAAGAAAGATTTATAAAATTAATGGAAGTTTTACAAAGTGATAAGGTTAGAAAGTTTATTGAAGAAAATTATCATGGCGGAGTTATCCCAGCATTTTAGACGTAAGCATTTGGGCGGTCAAAAAGACCGCCCCTATATTTTTACCGACCAATGAATTGGTCGCTACATTATAATCTATTCCTTTTCTATGTACCCTTTATCAAAAGCATCTTCTATCATATTTTCGGTAAACTTCCACAACTCATCTGAAGAGCTTTTTAGTGGAGCTATTCTTTCATATATATCTTTTTTTGATACTTTGAATTTTTTCCATGTTCCACCATCAGAATAGTAATTATTTAAAAATGGTTGTAATCTATCCATAGAAGCTGCAAATAAAGCTTCCTTAGTTTTCATTTCCTCAAATTCATTCCATAAACTTCTCATTTCTTTTCCTTTATATTCTTCCAATATTCCAAATATTTTATCTGCTGCTTTTAATTCTCTATCTTTCTTACTTTTATTGCCTTCTACATCATAGCAAAAAGTATCCCCAGCATATATTTCTACTAAATCATGAACTAAGAGCATTTTTATAACTTTAAATGTATCTACCTCTTCATTGGTATATTCAGATAAGACCATTGCCATTACTGAAATATGCCAAGAATGCTCTGCATCATTTTCCCTTTTAGATTTGTCCATTAAGCTAGTTTGCCTTAGTATGGACTTCATCTTATCCAATTCTACAATAAATTCTATATCCTTCAATAGTCTTTCATTAATCATAAACATCATCTCCTTATTATATCTAACTATTGGTGTTTACATTTTATTGTAACATATTTTCTTTGATCAAGTGAATACTAATTATAAGGAGGGAAAAGTGTGAAAAATAATGAGAAAAAATTCATAAAAAAATCAAATGCAAACCCTAATATCGCCTATCAAATGTATAAGGAGCCTAAAAAAGAGAATACTTCAACTGATGTATACTATAAAACAAAAAAGAAAATACCAGAATCTAAGGTTTCTATTCCCACTTTAGACTCAGTTATAGAAGCTAAGGAATGGGTAGATAATGTAAATAGAAAATAAAAGCTTTAGGAACTTTCCTAAAGCTTAATCTTTCCTAGTCATCTTAAATTATAGCCCTCTAATCTTATTTAATATCATCCTTTGTTCTACTGCAGCAACCAACCTTCTCGTATAAGCTACTGTATCTGGATTTATACTCATGCTATCTATTCCTTCTTGTACTAAGAACTCTGCAAATTCTGGATATTGAGATGGACCCTGGCCGCATATAGATACGGTTTTACCATATTTATGGGCTGCTTTTATGAGCATGGATATTGCTTTTTTAACTGCCCTATTTCTTTCATCAAAGTATCCCATATTATTTAATATACCCGAATCCCTATCTGCTCCCATTACAAGCTGAGTTAAATCGTTGCTCCCTATACTAAACCCATCTACCATTTGAGCAAATTCCTCTGCTTCAAATACTACAGAAGGAACTTCTGCCATTATCCATATTTTAAAACTATTGTTTTGAACTAATCCTTCATCTGCCATTATCTGTTTTACCTTTTCAAGTTCCCAAGTAGTCCTTACAAATGGAAGCATTGCCCATACATTGGTCAATCCATATTCTTCCCTTACCTTTTTCATTGCCCTACATTCTAATCTAAACCCTTCTTCATATTCTGGAGAAATATACCTAGATACCCCTCTCCATCCTATCATTGGATTGTTTTCTATAGGTTCTACTTCTTCGCCACCTTTTAATCCTCTAAATTCGTTGGTTCTAAAATCACTTAACCTAACTACTATTGGTTTTGGATATATCTCTTGAGCAACCATAGTTATACCTTCCGCCATTTTATCTATCAATATTTGTCCTTGACCAGTCTTAACCAGATACATTGGATGAGCACCTACCATGTTGGAAAAAATGAATTCTGTTCTCATAAGACCTATTCCATCAAAAGGTAAATCTTTATACCTTCCAATTATAGAAGGTTCTCCTAAATTCATATATATCTTGGTTCCAGTTATTGGAGCAAGTTGATGAATTAAACTTTCATCAATAATATCCTTTGAAGATATAGTCATATCTTTTTCTTCTTTATCTTCTTCTAATACCATACCTTCATATACTACACCCCTAATAGCATCTACGGTTACTTCCATGTCCTCAGTTAATATTTCACTAGCATTCTTAGCCCCAACAACACATGGTATCCCTAATTCTCTTGATACTATAGCTGCATGACAGGTTCTACCACCTTCTTCTGTTACAACTGCATTTGCTTTTCTCATTGCTGGAACCATGTCTGGATTAGTCATTACTGTAACTAAAACATCCCCATCCTCTACTCTGGATATTTCAGATATATCTTTAATATATTTTACTTTCCCTCTGCCTATACCAGGAGAAGCTGCCAATCCTCTAACTAGAGTTTTTAATTCCTTTTCTTCCTGCAATCCTTCCATTTTCTCCTCTTCTTTTAAAGTTGTTATAGGTCTTGACTGTAAAATATATAGTTTTTTAGTATCCTTATCAAATCCCCATTCTATATCCTGAAAACTACCATACATTTCTTCAATTTTCATTCCATAATTAGCTAATACCATAATCTCTTCATCAGTTAGACATTGTTTATTAATATTTTCGTGGCCTATATAAGACCCTACATTAATTTCTACTGTACCAATGCCAATATCCTTTTTAACTACCATAACCGTTTTTTCCGCAATATGCTTTTGAATTATTTCTTTCGATTTTTTATCTACTATATACTCATCAGGAGTTACAGTTCCAGATACTACTGCCTCACCTAAACCCCAACTAGCATTTATCATTATTTCATTGGTATTATTGTTAACTGGATTAGCAGTAAACATTACCCCTGACTTTTCACTATCTACCATTTTTTGTACCACTACGCTTAAAGCTACATCAAAATGATCAAATCCTTGGTTTTCCCTATAGTAAACAGCCCTTGCCGTCCAAAGGGAAGCCCAACACTTTCTTGTATGGTCTAGTAATTCCCCTTCTCCACTTATGTGAAGATAGGTATCTTGTTGTCCTGCAAAGGAGGCCTCTGGTAAATCTTCCGCTGTTGCAGAGGATCTAACAGCTACTTCTGCGTTTTCTATACCTATTTTTTGGTTAAGTTCCCTATATGCTAACTTTATTTCATCTATTAAATCCTGTGGTATCTGAGCTGAATTAATTAGCTCTTTTATATCTGAACTAACTTTTTGTAACTCAATAGCATCCTCTATATCTAAATTTTTAATTTTCCTTTTTATTTCTGTATTTAAATCTGTATGCTCAATAAAATAAGTATAAGCTCCTGCTGTTACACAAAAGCCTGGTGGAACATCTAATTCTTTTTGAGTAAGTTCCCCTAAATTAGCTCCTTTCCCACCGACAATTGGTATATCATTTTTATCAATTTGATTAAACCATTTAATGTACTTAAATTCTTTCATTAGTTCTACCTCCTATTTCTTTTCGTTGTTATATAGTATAGCGCATTGCTTATATATGTTATACTATATTTAAATATAATTAATGTCAAGAACTTTTTTAACTAAAAACATTAAAATAATTACTTGGCAAACTCCCCATTACAATAAGTACTATTTCTAATCTATATATTTATTATTCCAATTTTAAAAAACAAAGGCTTTTATCAAATTAATTTGTAATACTCAATCCTTTGCCTATATGTCTTTTACAGAAAGTTTAATACAAGGAAATTTATACCTTCCTAGACATTATGAAAAAATCCCGTAATAAATACGGGATTAGAAACAACCACAATTACAGAATAGGATTACTAATAACAGGAAGAAGAATAATAATGAATCATCTCCCCTATCGAACCAACATTCATTATTAAATAGTACTACTAGTAGCAAGAAAAAGAATAACAATTCGTCATCCATTCCTCCTAAAATGCCATCAAAACCCCCTCTTTTTTTACCTACAACATTAGCCTCTTCTACCATTTAAATAACCTCCTTTTATTTAACTTCTCATTGTATATTATGTAAGTAGGCTATTAAAGGTTACTTTTTAAAAAAGAAAACACAGTAGACAATCCACTGTGTTTAAAAGAAATCTCCTATTAAAAAGAAAATTAAGAATATAAATAGTATGCTACTATCAAATCCCCTACCATGGCCACCGCCGCCAAAAATATCACCTAGACCACCACTACATAATAAAAGTAGTATAAATATTAATAGTATGGTTCCGCTACCACCTTTAGTTAAACCTTCTAATAATCCATCCACCATTTAAAAACCTCCTAAAAACTTACTTTATTACATACTATTCAGCCCCTAAGGTTTGGTTACAACTAAAATAAAGAAAATTATTTAGAATTATAATTCCTCTTTTAATTCCATTATAGATTTGGTGGAGATATTATTTTTGTGGATTTTTAGCAGGTTTACTGCTTTTTCTAGGTCTTCTTTTTTTTCTACTTCTATTTCCATATAAGGGTAAGGATAAGTGTTTTTATCCCACTTATCTAAATCGAACCTTATATTTTGATATATATATGAGGTTCTATTCTTATACCCTTCCTCCTTTATTTCATATTTTAAATCTTTTAATATATATATCATAGATTCTTTATTGTCTATTTCTGTTGTTATCTCTAGGTTTTCCCTGGTTTCATCTTTGCTTATATTCTTTTTTAGTGTTAAATTAACCTTAACCTCATCCGTTAGTAGATCCTTTGTTTCTCTTATTCTTAAATAACTATTCAAATTATTTTCTATATGATTATCTTTTGAATCAAAGATGATATTAATTTGATATTCCTTGGATATTAATTTAGCTCCAATCTCTACTAACCTTTTTTCCATTTCATCTAAATCAACATTTAGAACCTTAACTTCTATTTCTTTAGCCATATTAATTACCTCCCACCATAAAAAGCAGCAAAACTGCTATCACATCTATCCGTTATATGCTTCTTCGTCAACAATAACCGTAACATTAGGGTGGAGTAAAAGCATAGATGCAGGTAGTTTGGTGGTGATTTTATCAGCCTTTAATAGTTGTTTAATAACTTTTGATTTGTTTTTTCCACTAGCTAATAGTATTATGTTTTTAGCCTTCATAATACTTCCTATTCCCATAGTTATAGCTGTCTTAGGTACTTCATCTATAGAATCAAAAAATCTAGAATTTGCTTCAACAGTTGATTCTGTTAAATTAACAATACTTGTACCTACATTTAACTCCTCATCTGGTTCATTAAATGCTATATGTCCATTTTCTCCAATTCCTAATATTTGAAGGTCTATACCACCTTTTTCTTTTATTAACTTATCATATTGTTTACAATAACCATGTAAATCTTTTGATTTTCCATTAGGTATAAAAGTATTTTCTAGATTAATATTTATATGATCAAATAAAATATCTTTCATAAAATAATGGTAACTATTTGGATGCTCTTCATCTATTCCTACATACTCATCTAAATTAAATGTAGTTACATTTGAAAAATCCAATCCTTCTTCTTTATGTAACCTAATCAATTCTTTATACATTCCTACCGGAGTACTACCTGTTGCTAATCCTAATACTATACTTAGGTTTTTATTTATCTCTTCTTTCATAATGTTGGCAGCTACCTTACTCATAGTATCATAATCCTTTTCAACAATTACTCTCATATTAAACCTCCCATTATATTATTTTTTTTGGTTTGAAATTTATATAATCACTAGCAACACAATAAAATTGTATCCCTTGAATTTGACCCTCTATAATAGACCTATGACCTTTAGCATGTAAATGGCCATATATACAAATATCAATATTATATTCTTTCATTAAATCTACAAATTTATTAGGAGTTGAATCCATATTGAAAGGGGGATAATGTATCATAGCTATTTTCACATCTACCTCTTCTTTAATAGAAGATAAAGATAGTTTAAGTCTATTTAATTCTCTATTGAATATTTTTTTGTCATGGGAATCAAAATTTTCAATATCTTCAGCCATCCAACCTCTACTTCCGAAAATACCAACATTGTCATGAATATAACTGTTATTTTGCAGAAAACTTATGGTTTTTAGGCTTAACTCTCTCATCTTCTTTAATCCTTCCCACCAATAATCATGATTACCCTTGCTTACAATTTTTTTCCCTGGTAAAGCATCTATTCTCTTTAAATCATAATGAGCTTCTCCAAGTTTTAATGCCCAAGATATATCTCCTGGTAATAGTACTAAATCCTCATCTTCTACTAAAGCTTCCCAGTTTCGAAATATCTTCTCTTCATGGTTTGTCCATTTTTCTCCAAATATATCCATAGATTTGTCCTTAGAATAATCTAAATGTAGATCACCTATTCCATAGATCATTTACTCACCTCACGGTTAATGTTAAAACTAAACTTTAAGCCTAAAATGGCTTGTTGCTAACTTATTCGTTGATTAAAGTACTACATTAAGCTAAATTAATTAAGTTGTACTTTAACCCTAAATTATCTAATATTTCCTTCTCTCTATGGTGACAAGTAAAAAGTAGTATTTGTTTTTCTTTATTGATTTTGCTTAAATATTCCAACATGTTTTCAAGTCTTCTATTATCATACTGGATAAAACAATCATCTAGTATTAAGGGTAAATTCTCCCCTCTTATGGAACTTATTATACTAAATCTTAAAGCAAAATATAATTGGTCCATAGTTCCACCACTTAGACTATCTATATCTATTATTTCCTTGGTAACAGGATTTTCTACAGTAACATCTAAATTATCATTTATTTTAACTTGAGTATATTTTCCGTCTGTAACAAGATCAATCATTTGGCTTACATCCCTATTTATAATAGGTGCAAACTGATTATGTATATCCTGAGAAATATTCTCTATAGTATCCTTGGCTATATTTATAGCTTTAATCCTGTCATCATAGTTTTCAATAAGCTTTTTTAACCTATCTGTTTCCTCTTCAATATCAACTAATTTTTTAACCTCTTTATTTAAATTATCAATTCTTTCTTCTAGCCTAGCATTTTTATCTTTCATAGTGGATAATATCTTTTCTCTATCCTTCATTTCATCAATTATTTTAACCTTATCTAGTTTATCAGCATCTTCAAAATACTCATTATCATAGTTAGATAATTCTTCTTTTAAATCCTCTAGACTAATATTATTTAATGTCTTTTCTAAAATTTGAATTTTATTTTCTCTATCTTTGATCAAATCATCGTAGACTTTCTTTTTTTCTAAACCTTCCTTAAATTCTTCTAATGTTTCAGATTTGTTTTTAATAATTATATTATTTATTATATATAATAATTCTTTTCTTTCAATTTTTTTATTTTCTAAATCTACTATAGTTTGTTCCTTTTCTTGATTTAACTTATGGATTTTGTTTACTATGTTATTTTCATTCATATGCTCTATACGTATATCTTCATATATTCTTTTTAATTCCGATTTTGATAGGCAATTATATTTTTGTAATACTTCTTTTTGATGATTTTCTATAGATATTATTCTTTCGTTTCTTTTATCCTCTTGAAATTTTATATCCTGAATCTTTAATTTTAAATCCTCTATTCCTTTTTCAGATTCCTTTCTAGATTTTTGAACATATAAAGTTGCCACACCTAAAGGTATTGCTAATAGGAAAATAAAAGGATTAATAAAACCTAATCCCAAAGAACTAATGGTTAATAATGCTAAAATGATACCTAAAGTTTTAGAAGTCTTTCCCTTATCTAATTTCCCTTTTAGTTCTGAATTGAAAAGCCCTATTTTGGTTTTTTGACTATTTAAAATAAGTTGGTTTTTTTCATCTTCTACTTCTTCAAAGGAGGACATATCCTTGTACAATTCTTCTACTTTTATACCTCTTATAACCCCTTCATGGCTCCCCACTTTTATTTTCTTTAGTTTGTCTTCAATATCATTTAATTTATCCATTAAACCTCTAATGTCCTTGGATAAATGGGCCCTATCACTTTCTAAACCTAATCCTTTAGTATAATCATCGAAGGATAGATTAGAGTATTTTTTTAACCTTTCAATTTCCTTATCTATTCTTTCAAGTTCCCTTTGTATATTTAATCCTTCTTCATATGTTCTTTTCTTCCCTAATATTTGAGCTTTTCCTAATTTAATCTGTAATTTATTTATTTTGTCTTTTTCTTCTTCTATATTTTCTTTTAAATAAAAATATTCCTCAATATATTTATTGTATTCTTCTTGGATTTCCAAGGATTTTCTTCTATCCTCTTGTAATCTACTTAGCCTACTTTTAGCCATTCCATAGGGACGAGTATAAGCCCTTTCTGTTCCTATATCTTCCAATTGTTTTTCTAAATTTCCAAGGACATTCCTAACGGATATATCATCATCTAAGCTGGTGCTAATATTAGTCAATCTATCTTTAACTTCTTTTGATAGGCTAGAATCTATTCTATTTCCTAATTGTTTTATGGAAATAGTATTTCTATACACAGTATTATTAAAATCGAAAAAATACATTCCAGGTAAATGAATTTTTATCTTTTCCCCTGTATCTATATATCTAGTTATATCTTCGCCAGTTAGATCATCATATACCTTTACTTCCCCTTTTGAAAAATCTCTTTCTATTCTATATAGTTTGCCTTCCTTAAAAAAACTAATAATTCCCCTATATTGTTCACCATTCCAAGGCCTATATTTCTCATATTCTTCTAGAAAATTTCTCCGCTTAGCATAAGGTTTTAAAAACCCATAAAACATACCATCTATAAAATTATGTATTGTAGTCTTACCAGATTCATTTTCCCCATATATAATATTCAATCCATCCTCAAGGTCAAATCTTTTCTTTGTAAATTTACCAAAGGATATTAAATTCAACTCCTTTAATATCATAATTCCACCTTGCCTTCCATTAGAACTCCTAACCCTATGTATAGAGCCTGTCTAACCACCTTGTCTTCTAAATCCTTATTCTTCATTTCATTGATAAAATATCCAATTATATTATCCTGATTTTCCTTTTCTAAACTGTCTAAGTCGTAATCTATTACGGTATTGTCTATTAACTCTATGTAATAAAATTCATCTTCTAAGCTTTTAACCATATGGTCAAGGTTTAAATCAATATCTCTATGTAGGGTTCCCTCTAATCTTATCCTATATAAATTCCTCTTAAGTTCCCTGCCCTCATCAGCTTGTCTTATTTTATTGATTATATCTACATATCCCATAGTTTCATCAATATTTATAGTTTTCTCTAAAAATATTCTATTGCTAAAGGGCAAAAATTTAATTTTAGTTCCATTATCCTTTATCATACCTTCAATAATTCCATGTTCTCCTATTTCGCCAAAATCTAAAGGCTCAGGACTACCACAATAAGCCATCCTATCTGAAAAAATAGTTGGTTTATGAATATGACCTAGCCCAATATAGTCAAAACCTATATTGTTTATATAATTTTTATCTAAAGGTAAGTAAGAACTTTCTTTATTAAAAACATCCCCATGTATAATCAATATATTTGTTTTATCCCTATCAATCCCTTGAAACCCCTCAAATATATCTTTCTTGTTTTCCCCACGGTCCCAACTATATCCATATATTATGATATTCTTATCTACAAATTCCCTCTTTCCCAATCCATCTGTATTAAACAGAGTTACGTTCTTTGGCCAATCTATCATATTATATAAGGATTTTATGTTTGATGTATCATGGTTTCCAGCTGTAATAATTATTTCTACATTTTTAGCCTCTTTTAAAGTATCCCTAACTCTTTTAATATCTCCTAAGGTAAAATATCTTTCTTCAAATAAATCTCCAGCAATAAAAAGAAAGTCTACACTTTCCTCTATTGACCTTTTAATTATTCGTTCAAAGGTATTCCACAGTTCTAATCTTCTTTCTTCAGCTTTTCTCTTATCAAAACTAACATTTTTAAATTGTAAGCCTAAATGTAAGTCTCCCGTGTGGATAAACCTAATCATCTAAACCCCTCCACAATTCTATATTTCATTAAAAGTATACCATATATTTTCTATAAATGAACAAAGATATAAAAAATAACAGTCCTAAAAGAAACCTTATTATATCATAATCATTGAGTCATAATCCATTCCAATATTTCATCAGTAAATCCTGATGAAATTCCATTTGCATCACATACTTCTATATACTTTTTAATAATTCTTTTATATTTTAAATTCACAGTCCAATCATCTAAAACTAATACTCCTTCTATATTGTAAATGGTACTAATTATATAATATCCTATTACATAGATATTTAGTTTTGATATTTTTTTATAATCATACCTATTATGTTTTATATCCAATAAAATGCAATTTAACAAATCAAACTCTTCTTTAACTAGCATTAGATTTCTTTTAGTTAGAGTCCCTGTAGGATCATCCCTTCTTAGTTTGCCACCATGTTGTATTAAAGAGGCAATTCCTTCTTCCATAGCCTTGCCTATTATCTTATATATCAATGGGTTAACTTTTAATATCATTTTAAGTAAAAAAATAAGCCTATTCTTCAATGGAATATTTCTACTGTGGTAGATTTCATGACTGAGTATCTTTACAAACTCCTCCCTTAATCCTATATATTTTCCATAGTTTATAAATATTTTCTTTCTATTAACAGTAAATCCACCATCAATACCTCCACTATAAAAATAAACATTGAATTTCACAGTCATGTCTCTAGGAATTATTTTATAAATCTCCTTGAGAGCCTGATATATTATTTGTTTTTCATTTTTTTTAATATATTCTATATCTCTATTTAATTGGTCTATATTTTTCTTTATCAGATAAAATTCATATATATCCTTATAGTTTTTATCTAAAACTACTTTCCTTAGTTCTTCCTCAATACTTTTTATATTTATCCCACTATCGATGCTTTCTTGATGTGCTAAAAATCCTTTTGTTCCTTTTGTTTTAATAAATTTATTAAATTCTTTTTCGTTAAAAGTGTTTTGTTGTAAAATATTTGCTAGGAATTTTATACTATCTATATGAAGACCCACCCTATACCTCCTATTCCTAAAAGTCTATATTAATATATACGACTATTAGGAATAGGGTATGAATAAAAAATTATGAATTATAATTATTTAGCAGATATGTCTTCTAACCACTTTTTAAACTCTTCCATTTGAGCCATGGTTTCTAAATAACCTTGATTATATAATTTATTTAATTTATTAATGTCCTTTTCTAATCTATTCACTACTATTTCATCAATAGGCCTAAAAACATAGACAAATCCTTCCTCTTCTAAATCCATTATCTTTTCTAAGGTTATATTATATTTTATATGTCTTGTTTCTATAGCATGTAAAACTTTAGGATACTTCTTTAAACAATGTTTAGAATATATCCCCAATAATTGTTCTTTTTTTCGGTAATCTTTATTTCGAGTAAGCACAACAACATTATATTTATTACCATCCTCTATAGATTTATCTAAAGGAATTGAATCTGAAACCCCCCCATCAAAGTATAATTTCCCATTTATTTCAACGGGTTTGGATATAATGGGTAAACTACTAGAAGCCCTTAGGACTTTGTTGGTAAAATCAATACCGTTAAATTGAGATTTTTCAAAATATACAGATTGCCCTGTTTCTGATTCCGTTACACAAACCTTAAAAATCATTGGAGAATTTGCAAAAGTTTCATAATCAAAAGGTACTAATTTATTTGGCAATGTATCAAATAAAAAATCCATATTAAAATAGCTATCTCCTATTATCCAATGTTTGAAACCAGAATAGTCTTTATGGTTTGCATAATCTATAAAAACTTTTTTATTCCTATCTCTTTGTCCTGATACAAAGTTAGCACCATTATTTGCGCCTGCCGATACCCCTATTACATAAGGAAATTCAATATTTTCATCCATAAATGCTGCTAAAACCCCTGAAGTATAAGCTCCTCTCATACCTCCTCCTTCAAGGATTAAGCCTAAGTCTTTATTTTTCATCTTATCAACCTCCAACCTGATTGAATTGCACTTCCCCTTCAAATATTTGCCTACCTTTATATATTACACTTATTGAAGCCATTCTGCATAATATATATTTGAAGGGAGGAGTTAACATGAGTTATGAAAATAAAACCACTGCATATGCTAAAATAATAGGCGGCAATATAGCTCCTAATATATATGGTAACATATTTTTTGATGATGTGGCAGGGGGTACAGAAGTATATGTAGAAGTTTGGGGATTGCCTTTGTATCAGCCTGCTAAAAATTCTAAGCAGCCTATAGGTCCTTTTGGATTCCACATACATGAATATGGAATTTGTGAAATCACAGATCCAAACAATCCATTCCAATCTGCAGGTGAACATTATAATCCTACAAATCAACCCCATGGAAATCATGCAGGGGATTTTCCTGTAATATTTTCAAACAACGGCTATGCTAGGATGAGCTTTTTTACAGATAGGTTTAAGCCTAGGGATATTATAGGAAAATCGGTGATAATTCATCAGAATCCCGATGATTATAGAAGTCAGCCTGCTGGGAATGCGGGAAAGAGGATGGCTTGTGGGGTGATATGTAGGCTTTATTGAGGGAAAGGTCAGATTTTATCTGACCTTTGAATAAATTTATACCTCCTTAAACATCTTTAAACATCATCTTTTATTATACTTATGACCGTAATTCCACTCACTTCTTATATAACCAAAAGGTACTTTTGTAATCAACCCATTACCATTCATCTTTATTTTCTTTTTCAATATCCATATTTTTTAGAGTTTCCCCAAAACTCAAACATCAAATTGCCATAGACTAGTTATATAAATGCATCAGCTATCATTAGCTGTTGTAATTCCTTCTTTTTAAATATAGGCTTTATGAAACTTTTAATACCAGTTTTCGTTTTTTGTAATATTGTATAAATACCATCTGATAATGCATAATAATCAAATTTAGGGATATCGTAAATTCTTTTAGA
>JAAZMG010000156.1 GCA_012798935.1 Tissierellia bacterium
ATAGGACAAGTATATAGGTGGTGTTACTAATATATGAAAAAGAGTAAAAGCTATAAGAGGAAGGCAAGGAAAAGGATATTAAAACTTTTTTTATTCATTTTAATATTAACACTACTATATTTATTTATTTTTAAAACTAGTTTTTTTAATATAAAAAATATTAAAGTTATGGGAAACCATAAAATGGATTATGATAAGATAGTAAAGGCATCTATGTGTATTCAAGGTGAAAATATTTTTAAAATAAATAAAAGACTAGGAGAAGAGAGTTTAAATAGATTACCTTATATAAAACAATCTAAAATCAAAAGGAAATTGCCAAAAGAAATAGTTATTGAAATTGAGGAGAGAGAAGAGATAGCTATAATACCTTATATAGGTTCCTTTGTATATATAGATGAGGAAGGATATATATTATCAATAGAAGAAAAGGGTGGAAAGGTTAAATTACCCCAAATATTTGGGCTAGATTTAATAGACTTAGAGGTTGGAGAGAATCTATTTAAACAGCTAGAAGATGATAATGTAGTAGATTTTATCCTTTTAAGTAAACAAGCAAAACTTTTATCGCTAATGAAGTATATTAATTTTTCCGATAGTAATAATACAATGATTGAATTAAACAATGGTGTTAAGGTCGCTTTTGGAACTATTGATAATGTAAAATATAAGTTAAGTTTCCTATTTAACATACTGGAAGATGTTGAAAAGAGAAATATAAATGTAAAACAAATATTGTTAAATAAAGGTAGTAACCCAATAATAGTAACTGATGATAAATAGGGGGAATTAGATGAGAAAATCAAATGGCCAATTGGCAATTACAATAGTTTCCTTATTTTTAGGTATTATATTAGCTATACAATTTAAAACGGTAAGTAAAAACCTGGGAGAGGGAGTTTTGCCTACCCAAAGAGCACAGCAATTAGCTTTAGAATTAAAGAAAACGCAAGAAGCAAGGGATTCAGCGATAAAAGCATTAGATGAAGCTGAGGGCAAAATAAAGCAATATGAAAAAGGGGAAGCAGATAATAATATTTATGCCGAAAACCTATATAAAGATTTAGAAAAGTACAGAATGTTAGCAGGATATGTAGACTTAGAAGGACCCGGGGTGATTCTGGAAATTCAAGACCCACCTGCTGATGTACAATTTGGTATAGAATATAGCATTGCAGATGATTTAGATTTGATACTTCAAATTATTAGTGTCTTAAACGCTGCTGAGGCTGAAGCTATTTCCATTAATGACCAAAGATATACAGCTTTTACTGAAATAGAAAGGGCAGGAAAATATGGAATTGAAATTAATGGAGTTTCTATAGACGCACCTATTGTTATTAAAGCTATAGGAAATCCTAGTACATTAGAGTCAGCTTTAGCACTTAAGCGAGGTATTGTGTGGACATTAGAGCAATATGATTATATTGTACATTTAACACAGGAAAAAAATATAAAGATACCAAAATACAGAAAATTAATAGAATTTACTTATGCAGTACCAACTGAAGAAGAGGCTAATTAAAGCTTGGGGGATTTATATGAATAATACAAAAAAGCCTAATTTCATTATATTGATTTTTTCCGTTTTATTGGGTGTTTTTATGGCTGGTCAGTTTAAGCAAAACATACCTATTCTTGCACCAGTTACATTAAGGGCTATTCAAACTACCAAAAATGAAATAAATGTATTGAATAAAGAGATTCAAGATTTAAATAAGATGATAAACGATAAGGAAGAACAATTAAAAGTATTGGAAAGTATAGCTAGTGGTGATGAAAATATAATAGATATTTTAATAGATGAATTAGAGAAGAATAGGACTGTTGCAGGATTTCAAGAAGTGGAAGGTTCGGGTATAGTTATTAAGATGCAGGATAATATGGCTGAAGGTGCATTTGGTGAAGAATATGATCTGGATATAGTCCATGATATAGATGTATTAAGGATTATAAATGATTTGAAGGGAGCTGGTGCTGAAGCCATAAGCATTAATGGACAGCGGATATTATCTGTAACAGAGATAAAATGTGGTGGCCCTATCATAAGAGTAAATGGAAAAGGTTTGGTAACTCCATTCTATATAAAAGCAATAGGTGATCCTAAATTACTAAATGCAGCCATAAATGCACCCAATACTTATAGTTATGCATTGAAAAATATAGATCAAATAAATATTGAAACCACAGTGGAAGATAATATTAAAATTCCAGCATATAGAGGAAGATTTAATTTTAAATATGCTAAACCAATAAAAGAGGGTGATTAATATGTTTTTTGCTCTAATGGGTATACTGGCTGGAGTTGTAATCGGTCTTATGTTGCCCTATACTTACAACGCAGCTTATTCTTTGTACATTTCAGTTGCAATTTTAGCTTGTTTGGACTCGGTTTTTGGAGGCTTAAAAGCTAACTTAGAGAATAAATTTGATACAAGCATATTTATAACTGGATTTTTTGGAAATGCTATTCTTGCTGCTTTTTTAGCCTATATAGGAGATAGGCTTGGAGTACCTTTGTATTATGCAGCAATTTTTACCTTTGGTGGGAGACTATTTGAAAACTTTGCAAGTATTAGGCGTATATTATTATTTAAAAGAAAACATAAAAGTAATGAATAATTTATTTATAATTATTTGGAAACAGTGTTTTAAAGTTAATGTACTCATATTTAATAAAAGTTTTAGAACTAATTTTAAAGGGGGTTAAGGCTGTGTTTGATTTTGATGTTGATGTAGAGGAGTTTGCAAAGATAAAGGTTATTGGTGTTGGTGGTGGAGGAAACAATGCTGTAAATAGAATGATTGATTGTGGGGTAAGGGGGATTGAATTTATTGCTATTAATACTGATAGACAAGCTCTTTATTCCTCAAGAGCTGAGCAAAAACTTCAAATTGGAGAAAAACTTACTAAAGGATTAGGGGCCGGGGCAAATCCTGAAATAGGTATGAAAGCAGCTGAGGAGAATAGAAATGAAATTACCGAAGCTCTAAAGGGTGCAGATATGATTTTTATTACGGCTGGTATGGGTGGGGGCACAGGTACTGGAGCTGCTCCTATAGTTGCAGAAGTAGCAAAAGAGTTAGGAATACTTACAGTTGGCGTTGTTACTAAGCCTTTTACCTTTGAAGGGAGAAGAAGGTCAGTTCATGCAGAAAAAGGTATAGAGGAACTAAAAACTAGAGTTGATACTTTGGTAACCATACCAAATGATCGACTTCTTCAAGTGGCAGAAAAGAAAACAACTATGGTTGAAGCATTTATTATGGCAGATGAAGTACTTAAACAAGGCATACAGGGTATATCAGATTTAATTGCCGTTCCCAATCTTATAAATCTAGATTTTGCTGATGTAAAAACTATAATGTATGACCAAGGAATAGCTCATATGGGAATTGGAAAGGCCTCTGGAGAGAATCGAGCTGTAGAGGCTGCGAAGCAAGCAATTAAAAGCCCATTGCTAGAAACTTCAATTGATGGCGCCAAAGCAGTGTTATTAAATATTACAGGTGGTGGAGATTTAGGTTTATTTGAAGTTAATGAAGCTGCAGATTTAATCAGACAAGCTGTAGACCAGGATGCAAATATTATATTTGGTGCTGGAATAG
>JAAZMG010000157.1 GCA_012798935.1 Tissierellia bacterium
ATAATTTGTAACAGTAGCTGGATCCATTTCCTTATTGAATAGAAGCATTATTTCTTTATCCTTCCCAAAGTGGTTAATTATCTTTGGTTTTTCTACATCATCCATGTCTATTTCTTGGGTAAAGGTAACTGGTTTATTTTTTGATTCTACCTACTTCTGGATTGGTTTCATCAACAGTTGGTATTACCTCTACTTCTCCATCTTTAAGCTTATTTCCTGAATAATCGGCTATACTGTTTGCATAGATAGATATTTCATATGTAGGTAGTGCGTTTCCCGAATAATCCAATATAACCTTATCATTTAATACTTTTACCTTAGTTGGATACCTTTTTAAGGAACCAGATTTCCAATAGAAATTGGTTCTAGATATGGAATCTGGATCGATTTGTTCATCAAATTCTATTATAGCTTCTTCTACAGTTGCACGAGCATCTACTATCTTAGGAGCTTTTGTGTCTTCTATAAACTCAAAGGAGATATCTTCATCTATTCCTTTATATCCTGCATAGTCTTCTAAATCTGATACGGTTAGTGTATGTACACCTTCTTTAGGTCCAAAGTAGGAACTATAATAGGTCAATGTAATTACATTATCTACTGATTTGACATTTCCTGAAAACTTCTTATTATCTATTTTAAAATTGGATATTTTAGCAAATTTTACCGGCTCTGTCATATATACTCTTAAACCTTTATTTCCTAATTGTTTAACTTCTTTTACTTTAGGTATCTCATTATCAAAGACAGTAAAATTTTCATCTTTTATGCTTATTTCTGCACCCTTGTCTGAAGTAATTCTATTAGCAGATAGTTTATAGTTTTTATTGTTTTTCATGGTTTCATTTAAAGTGAGTATTATTTTTGTATTATCATCTTCTAGACGTACCGATTTAATAGTTCCTGCGTTAGTATAGTAGCTGCTAGTAAAAAAATTATCAAGTTTATCAACAGGAGTTGTAAAATATAGAGCTATCCCTTTTAAATTGTTTGCAGTTATATTCTTTAGCTGAAAGGGAAGCTCTTCAATAGTAATGGATTTAGCTTTAGTGCTTCGGTTTCCACTTATAAATTTATACTCATATTTTCCACTTTGAAGATTTGGTATTTCAACAGCGAATCGACCATCTTCTTTTAAAGTAATATCTATTGTCTTTTCTTCAGAGGTTATATCCTTTGATATTGGTTTTAAATTAACCTTTAGGGATTTTATTCCTTTAGCTATTCCTTCTAATTTAAGAGTATTTCTATCAACTTTTGCAATCTCATCGACTTTAAAAGGATCTGGTATATCTAGATTTAAATGATGAGCTAAGGTGAAGCTTTCGCCCTTCATTTCAACTCTAAGAGCATTAACTGTCATTGCAGCCATTAGGCCTCGGTCTAGATTTTGTTTTGGTGTGGCAGACAACCCTTCCATCAATTTAAAGTGCTTTGCAATTTCTGGTACATTGCTCCAATCTTTTGTTTCTTCGCTATATTTTAAAGTTCTTAAAAGCAGAGTTTGGAACTGTTGGACTGTTACAGGATCACTAAATCCAAATTTGTTGTTGCCCATTCCTATAATTAGGCCTTTATCTACAGCCCAGGATATATAGGGTTTGTAAAAAGAATCCTTTACATCACTGAATGTATTTTTTACTGGATATTTTTTGGC
>JAAZMG010000158.1 GCA_012798935.1 Tissierellia bacterium
GATGATTCCACATTTTGAAAAAATGCTATATGATAATGCATTGCTTGGAATAGCTTATACTAAAGCCTATGAAATAACAAAGAAATCTCTATATGAAGACGTAAGTGAAAGGTTATTTAAATTTATACTAAGAGATATGGTATCTAAGGAAGGGGGTTTTTACTCTGCATTAGATGCAGAAACAGAAGGAGAGGAAGGCAAGTTTTATGTATTTAGTTATGAAGAGATAATTGATCTATTTGGCGAAGATGATGGAGAATTTTATTGTGATAGCTATAATATAACAAAAGAAGGAAACTTTGAAGGAAAAAACAATCCTAATTTTATAGGAAAGGATTTAGACATATTAAGTAAATCCCATAAAGGAAAATTAAGTAGTATGAGCCAAGTTCTATTTAATTACAGAGAGGATAGGACTAAGCCTCACAGGGATGAAAAAATACTTACATCCTGGAATGGACTTATGATAGGTTCACTGGCTTATGCTGGTAAGATATTTAATAAAGAGATATATATAGAAAAAGCTAAAAGGGCAGCTGATTTTATAATAACCAATTCTATTGATAAAGAAGGTCGGTTGCTTTCTACCTATATTGATGGAGAAAGTTATAATTTTGGATTTTTAGAAGGCTATGCTTTTTTTATATATGGACTGCTTAAGCTTTATGATGTAACTCAGGATGATGTTTATTTAGAAATAAGCAAAAAACTTAATGACAATATGTTAGAAATGTTTTGGGATGAAAAAAATGGTGGATTATTTTATTATAGCAATATTTCTGAACAACTAATACTTAAATCGAAAGATATTTATGACGGTGCCATACCTTCAGGTAATTCTATAGCTGCATTAAATTTAATTAAATTATATGAAATTACTAAGGATGAAAGCTTATATAAAAAGTATAAGGAGTTATTATACGCTTTTGGTCAAAGTATAAACGATAGCCCCGTGTCTTATATGTATTCTATTTTAGCTTTAAGATAAAAAAACTATTTACTATTATTAACGTTTATGTTATATTAGAATATAATAAGTTTATACAAGATTTAAAATATAATATTATGAAATAGCTAGGATTTGGTAAAGTAGAGTATATAAGGTATCACAGAGAGGATTCTAAAGGTGAAAGGAATCTATATTAAGTATACTTGAAGTGCACCAAGGAGTTTTTAGTTGAAAATTTAGTAGACTAAAACGGTAGTTCCCGTTACAGAACTAGAGTATGTTAGTACTCGAATTTAAGATAGGATTATGTCCTAAACAGAGTGGAACCGCGAAAGTAACCTTTTGCCTCTGTATATTTATATATACATGAGGTGAAAGGTTTTTTGTTGTTAATTTATCAAATAGGGGGTATAGGTATAATGCTAGATAGTATTGATAAAATCATTGGTAAAACACCTTTAGTCAGATTGAATAATAGCATCAAAGGGGATATGGCAGAAATATTGGTGAAGGTTGAATTTGTCAACCCAGGAGGTAGTATAAAAGATAGAGCAGCCTTATATATGATTAAGGACGCAGAAGAAAAGGGAATTCTTAAAAGAGGTGGAACTATTATAGAACCTACTAGTGGCAATATGGGAATAGGTATTGCCATGATTGGAGCAGCAAAAGGGTATAAGGTAATAATAGTAATGCCTGATACTATGAGTATAGAGAGAAGAAAACTTATGAAAGCTTACGGTGCAGAGGTTATATTAACAGAAGGCAAATATGGTATGGCAGGTTCTGTAGAATTAGCACAAAAACTTGCCAACGAAAATGGATATTTCATGCCAGACCAATTTGGTAATATAAACAATGTAAAAGCTCATTATGAAACTACGGCAATGGAAATATTGGAAGATGTAGAGGGTAAGATAGATGCTTTTGTAGCAGGTGTAGGAACTGGAGGTACTATAACTGGAGTAGGAAAAAAACTAAAGGAGATAAACTCAGA
This sequence comes from Tissierellia bacterium, assembly GCA_012798935.1. GTDB lineage: Bacteria > Bacillota > Clostridia > Tissierellales > Tepidimicrobiaceae > JAAZMG01. The sequence goes on from JAAZMG010000158.1 coordinate 1,947, forward strand.
CATACTAATAGTAGCAGTAGAACCGAAAAAATCCCCACTTTTATCGGGAGGAAAGGCCGGAAGTCATGGATTACAGGGAATAGGGGCCAATTTTATACCTAAAATTTTAGACCAAAATATTATTGATGAAGTAATAGGAATAGACGAGGAAGATGCATATTCACAAACTAAAAACCTTGGGAAACAGGATGGAATACTCTGTGGGATTTCATCAGGAGCTAATGTAGCAGCTGCAATAATATTGGCAAAAAGATTGGGTAAAGGCAAAAGGATTGTTACAGTTCTTCCTGATACTGGAGAAAGGTATCTATCTACAGATTTATTTAATGGAGAGTGATAAATATGTTTAAGTTTATTATAGAAGAAGCTAAAAACATATTGGA
>JAAZMG010000159.1 GCA_012798935.1 Tissierellia bacterium
AAATCTACACTTAATGGGAAAAAGTCTATTCCTTCCCTTGGTTCTTTAGAGGATGTAGCTGTAACCAATACAACTGTATCTCCATACTGTAATAAACAAGCTCCATTAGCTTGTTCTGCTACTTTTCCTATGGTAACTAAAAATTTTCTACCAGCTAAATCATATTGAAACTGCTTTTCCATGTCATACCTCCTCCTATATAAATTTTATTATTATTATAACCTTTTTTATAAATAAAATCATTAAATAAATTAATAGAGCGGGAGGGATCCCCGCTCTTATTAGCCTCTAAGTCCTAATTTTTCAATTAAAGCACGGTATCTTTCAATATCGTTCTTTTGCAAGTAATTCAATAAACCTCTTCTTTGACCTATCATCTTAAAAAGACCTCTTCTTGAATGATGATCCTTTTTATGGGTTTTAAGATGCTCTGTTAAAGAATTGATTCTATGACTTAAGATTGCAATTTGGACTTCTGGTGAACCTGTATCACCTTCGTGTAGTTTATACTCTTCAATAATTTGGGCCTTTTGTTCTTTAGTCAATGTCATCTTCTATTACCTCCTCTATTTTAGTTTTCACCATTAGCTGAGTAAATCGCCGAGGAAACGATAAACATAGCTGATGGTATAAATAGATTTTGAAACGACCCAGTTTAAATCTAAAACAAATATCTTTTCTACATCGGTTTTAGTATAGATTCTATTTCAAAACCCTATATTGACAATATCATACTTTATATATATATTCAACATTTTATATGCAAATATTCATAATATTAATCTGTATACCTCATTGTTATGGGTTTCTTTCCCAGCATTATTTAATAGATTCAATATCTCTTTTTATTTGTTTAATTAATTCTTTAGCTGTATCAAATTTTATATCATCCCTAATAAATTCAATAAATTTTACTTCAATAGGTTTACCATATATATTATCATTAAAATTTAAAATATGATTTTCTATTTTTAATTCTTTCTCTTTAAATGTAGGATTATATCCTATGCTAGTTAGGCTTAAATATTTTTTATCTTCTAATAAGGTAATAGTTTTGTAAACCCCAATTCTTGGTAAAATATAATTATGGTCTAATTTTATATTAGCTGTAGGATATCCTATTTTATTTCCTCTATTTTTCCCTTCAACTACGGTACCCATTATAGTATAATAGCGACCAAGAAGTTTATTTCCCTTGTCAATGTTACCTTCCTTGATTAAATTCCTAATTATTGTACTGCTTACAATATCTTCTCCTATGTATATAGGATTAATAACATTAACTGAGAAACCTTTCTCCATCCCTAATTGCTTCAAATAATTACTGTCTCCTAATGCTTTATAGCCAAATTTATAATCAAATCCAACTGTAACCAATTTAGAATTTAATTTTCCTATAATAATATCTTCCACAAACTCTTTACCAGTTAATTTCATTATATTCTCGTCAAAATTTATAGTATATACAATCTCTATCCCTAATTTATCAAGAATTTCTAATTTTTGATTATTAGATGTAATAATATGCAAAGAATTGTTACAATTATTCTTTAATATTGTTTTAGTATGATTTTTGAATAGTAAAATTGAACTTCTTAGATTTCTTTCTTTAGCCTTTTTAATCATTTCTTTTATTAGATATTGATGACCTATGTGAATCCCATCGAAATTTCCTAAGGCTACAGCTGTTTCATATTTTTTTTCTTCATAACTATTTAAATCTATTATTTCCATATCTATCACCTTATACAAGAACTTTATCCATCTTAATATAGATTTCATTATTCTTTTTTATAATTTTTCCTATACCTATAAATATGGTTTTACAATATATTTTTATAGG
>JAAZMG010000160.1 GCA_012798935.1 Tissierellia bacterium
TATAATATTTGTTTGTATTTTTTATAAAAACATTATAAAATAGAATATAGATTGTTTAAAACCTCGGCTATTAGGTCGAGGTTATACTAGTTTCAATTAGAAAGAGGCTTGGATATGAAATATGATTTTTTATTAAGATTGCCTGGCTTATTAACAGCTATAGTGATTCATGAGTTTTCCCATGGTTATACCGCTTATCTATTAGGAGACAACACAGCTAAAGAATCGGGGCGACTGTCCTTAAATCCTTTAAAGCATATAGATATAATTGGATTTCTTTTTTTATTAATATTTAAATTTGGTTGGGCCAAACCTGTACCAATTAATTCAGCTAATTTTAAAAATAGAAAAAGAGATATTGTATTGGTATCCTTGGCAGGACCTTTTTCTAATTTTATAATGGCAATAATTCTCGGATTTATAATATCGTCAGGGATTGTGATTAATTACGTATTGCTTAATAATATATTAATGATTATGTTATTGTATAATCTAATATTAGGGGTATTTAATCTTTTACCCTTTCCACCATTAGATGGCTCAAAGGTTTTAGCTAGCCTTCTACCAGTTAAATATGAATACATGTTTTATAAAAATCAAAGATATTTATATCTAATTTTAATTCTTTTAGTAGCTACAAATACAATAGATAAAATTTTAAGTCCCTTTATTAGTTTTAGTTTAAATATTTTAATTAAAATAATTGGTTAAAATAGGAGTTTTTATATGGAATATAAAATTGTATTAGAGTCTTTTGAAGGACCGTTAGATCTTTTACTACATCTTATTGATAAAGCACAAATTGATATTTACGATATACCGATTAATGAAATAACAGGACAATATATTGAATATATAACTAAGATGGAAGAGTTAGATCTGGAGGTAACAAGTGAGTTTTTAGTAATGGCAGCCACTTTGTTAGAAATAAAATCCAAAATGCTTCTACCCCAATTAGAAAGGGAAAGAGATAGTGAGCAATTGGAAATGGAAGAAGTAGACCCAAGACTAGAACTGGTTAGGAGATTAGTTGAGTATAAAAAGTATAAATATGCCTCTAAAGAGTTACAAGATTTTGAAAAGGTACAAAGAAAAATATATTATAAACCTAAAGAAGATCTTTCTTATTTTGTAGAAGATGATAAAGAGTTGGAAGAGGTGGATTTAAGAAAGTTAGTTGAAGTATTAAATGAACTACTTCATAAAAACAAAGAGGCCAAAACTTCCATTAACATAAGTGAGGTTCAAAAGGAAGAATATACTTTAGATGAATGTGTGAAAAAGATAAAAGAAAAATTAAAAGAAGAAAAAACAATTAATTTTAGTGACTTGTTTGATAAAAAATCCAATCGAAAAGAGATAATTGTAACATTTCTATCCATACTCGAATTGATTAGGGTTAAACACATAACTATATATCAAGAGGATAATTTTTCGGATATTTTAATTAGGAAGAAAGGTAAAGAGGGTGCTTAATTGGTGGAGGAAAGAGAGATAAAATCAATCATTGAAGCATTATTGTTTATTTGGGGTGATCCTTTGTGTCTAAAGGATATCTCAGGTATATTAGAGATAAAGGAAAAGCGGGCAAAAGAAATATTAGATAATATGATAGATGAATTTAATTTTGATAGAAGAGGACTAAGAATAGTCCGTGTAGAAGATAGTTATCAATTATGTACGAGACCAGAACATCATCAATGGATAAGTAAATTATCCCAAGGGAAAACTACTAAAAGCCTTTCTACTGCTGCCTTAGAAACTTTGTCCATCATCGCATATGGACAACCTATAACTAAGAATGAAATAGAAACAATTAGAGGGGTTAGATGTGATAAAGCTGTGGAGACTTTACTAGGTAGAAAATTAATAGAAGAAAAGGGTAGATTAGAGCGAACAGGTCGTCCAATAATATATGGTACTACAATGGAGTTTTTAAGATACTTTGGGTTACAAAGTCTAGATGAATTACCACCTCTTAAGGATTTTGAAATAGAGGCTCATGAAACCCAGGATTTAGAAGAATAATACAACAAACTGTATTATTCTTCTTTTTTATGGAAAGATATTGATAGTGATAAATTTACGTATTGTATTGAGGTGGAATAATGAAATATCTGTTAATTTCTGTACCTTCTATTCTTGCTTTGCTATTATTTTTGTCTGTAAAATTTGAGATTAAATTTGTGTATAACAATGGTTCTAACAAATTAAATATTTCTACATCCTATCTATTTAGTCTATTTAAGCCTGAGCTTTACCCTTTTGATAAGAAAAGGTATAGAAAATTAAAAAAAAATAAAGATTCAAAACTAATTATTAAAAATTTAA
>JAAZMG010000002.1 GCA_012798935.1 Tissierellia bacterium
AATCACTCTCTCCTGTACTTTCTATAATTATTCCTGCTCCATAGACTATACCAAATACCATTCCTATTATTAGTGGAAAAACTGCTTCATTAGATATATCGAATAGTTTTGCTACAGGCTTTAGTTTCTTTGATAATATTTCTAATATTCTTGCCTCTTTTAGCATTTCCATAATTATCATAAGGGGAATAATTATCTTTGCCATATTTAGAACTGAACTTATGCTACCTGTGAAACTCTCTTTTAAATAAGCCGTGAAATCCATAGTCTTCCTCCTATAAAATTAAATTAAAAATGATTCCTAATATTAAAGCTAATACTATCCTTATAAGTACTGCAAGTCCCACACTTACACCAACCTTTTTAACCACTGCTGATTCTAAAAATAAACTATGAGAAAAAGACAGCATAATAGCCAATATTGTCACCTGCTTAGATGTTAAAGTCATACTAGCCATAGCACCTAATCCTGCATATAAGTTTATAAAATTACCTAAAACTAATGGGAGAGAAGCCTCCCCTGGGAGCCCGAAAATATTCATTACAGGTTCGCATAGATCTGAAATAATATTGAGTATTCCGGTATAACTTAAAAATATTACTAGAAAATAAACTGGTACTACAATTTTAGATAGATTCCATAAAGTTGTGACTCCTTTCTTAAATCCATTGATAGCACTTTCCTTGTACAATAGCATCACCTTTTATCAATTATTTGTAGATATATTATAGCATAGAAAAAACCTTAAGTATATAAAACCTAAGGTTATGCTAGTTTTGTATCCTTTTTATTTATTAAATTGGACCATTTTCCACATTTGTCTCCATATCTTGCCAGTACTCTTCCATCTTCTCTTATCTCTACTACCTCACATATATTAGAACAACCATCACATTCAAATCCATTTACATTATAATCTATATTGTGTATTGAAGTTCCCTTAAAACTAGTAAATCCTTTCTTTTTCACTTCTTCCCTTGCAAGTATAGCCACTCCAACAGCTCCCATAACATCATAATTCGCTGGTATATATATTTCTTCACCTAAGGTATCCTCAAAAGCTTTTTTAATCCCTATATTTGCCGCTACTCCCCCTTGAAAAACAATAGGAGCTAAAATTTCTTTTCCTTTTCCCACATTATTCAAATAATTTCTAACTAAAGCCTCACATAAGCCTTTAGCAATGTCTGATTGACTATGGCCTAATTGTTGTTTGTGTATCATATCGGATTCAGCAAATACAGCACACCTACCTGCTATTCTTACGGAATTTTTAGACTGTAACGCTAAACTCCCAAAATCACTTATATCTATACCTAATCTTATAGCCTGCCTATCTAGAAAAGAACCTGTTCCTGCAGCACACACAGTATTCATAGCAAAATCTACTACAATCTTGTCCCTAAGAATAATTATTTTAGAATCCTGTCCTCCAATTTCAATTATAGTCCTCACTTCAGGTATAAAATTTAATCCTGCTACGGCATGAGCTGTAATCTCATTTTTGACTATATCAGCCCCTACTATTATACTTGCTAAATACCTGCCACTTCCTGTTACCCCAACCCCTAGTACTTCTATCTCCCCAAATTCTAGTTCTATTTCTCCAATACCTTCCTTTAAAACTTCAATAGGCTTCCCCTGAGTTCTCATATATTTTTTATAATGTATTTTATTATTTTGATCCATTAGTATAATATTAGTGCTAACAGATCCTACATCTATTCCCATGTAATACTTATCCAATTAAGATCTCCTCCCTTCTCCTTTGAAGCAAATCCACAAAAGCCTCTAGTCTTGTCATAAATCCAGCCTCACCTGTCATTTCATCTAATATCAATGTCATTATGGGAAAATTTAAATCTCTACTTACAGTGCTAAGTATAGATTTTGCTACAATCTCTGGCATACAGTTTAATGGCAAAAGTTGAATAACCCCATCAAACCCTTTATTAGCATAATCTATGGCAGAGCCTACTGTTTCCCTACCATGGCCTCCAACCAAAGTCTTCAAATAGGGTTTTGCAAGTTCATATTTTTTATTTTCAGTTTTTGAACCAATAGGAAATCTTGCTATATGATGTTCTACCCACGCCGTTGGAGTTAGGGATTTTTCCACGAGGACACCCATATGTCCTAACTTCCTTTCTATTTCTAAATTAACAAAAGGCTCTATTACAGTATATATTTCCCCAATCAACCCTATCCTAATAGGGTTATAATCTTCCTTTATTTCCACTTTATTTAAAGCTTCTATGATATTTTCCATTAAATTCATCATCTCTTTTTCGCCAAAGACCTCATCCACCTGCCTATAGTAATCATCCATAATTAAATCCACTTTGTGACTATCAATAGCATAAGCTCTTTTTTTATTAGATAAATCTGTAATATAGTCAGATTTTTGTATTAATTTCCAACCTAATTTACCTGCTACAACTACATCTTTTATTCTAGTTGCTTTAAATGTTTTAAATATATTTTCTTTTAAGGGAGTCCATCCTTCACCTATTGGATCAAATACTATAAATTCTACATCATATCCTAAATCATTTAATATATTCTCTTCAAGAATTGAATAAAAACCAAATCGACAAGGACCACAACTACCAGGTAGTAATATAGTATCCGCTCCTTTATCTATACTTTCTATAAAGTTTCCTATCATTATTTTAAGAGGTAAACATATGGTTTCAGGAGAATACTTAGTACCTAGTTCTAAAGTTTTTCTACTACATACAGGTGGTAGGATTACCTCTTGACCTAATTCTTCAAAAAAAGCTTTTCCTGCTATATAAA
>JAAZMG010000161.1 GCA_012798935.1 Tissierellia bacterium
AACATTTAGGGTTGACTTATTTTGGTATTTATGGTATTCTTTAATTTGTAGAAAAAAGTCGATTTCTAGGACGATGGATGGGAGGGAATAAGGATGAAATCAACTGGAATTGTGAGAAAAGTAGATGAATTAGGCCGAGTAGTTATACCTATAGAACTACGAAGGAATCTAGACATCGAAGTAAAGGATGCATTGGAGATATTTGTTGATGGAGAACATATAATTCTTAAAAAATATGCTCCTGCTTGTATTTTCTGTGGACAGGCTAAGGATGTTAGTACTTATAAAGGAAAGAATATTTGTCCAGCTTGTTTAAAAGACTTAAAAGGTTAGTTTTTTAGTACCCGCCTAAATGACGGGTATTTTTATACTATATTTTAAGGCTTTCTTTATAGACTAAATTCTTAGGTATGTTTCTTAGGCTTGCCACTTTTTTTACTGCATCCTTTTTTGTAAGTCCCTCTTCCATGTGAAATTTTATATGTTCTTTTATAGTAATATCTTCATACAAATCTTCCTCTACCCTATCTTTTCCTTTGATTACCAACACGAACTCTCCTCTTGGTCTTTCTTTTTCCAATTTATCTAGTACTTCCTTTATAGTTCCCCTGAAAGTCTCTTCATATATCTTGGTCAATTCTCTAGATATGGCAATCTGTCTATTTCCTAAAATCTCTTCCATATCCTTTAGAAGGTTTAAAATCCTATGAGGGGCTTCATAAAGGATTATAGTCCTATATTCAATTTTTAATCTTTTTAATTCTTTTATTCTATCCTTCCTTTTTGAAGGCAAGAATCCTTCAAAAACAAATTTGTCCGTCGGAAGCCCAGAGACAACCAAGGCAGTTATAGAAGCGGTAGCTCCTGGAAGGGCAACAACCTTTACCCTGTTTTCTATGGCTAATTGGATTATATCTTCCCCTGGATCGGATATGCCTGGCATCCCTGCATCCGTAACAAGGCCTATGTTTGTCCCCTCCTTTAATTTTTCTATTAGCAAATCCCCTTTTATCTTTTTATTATGTTCATGGTAGGATATTAGAGGCTTTTTTATTTCATAATGATTTAATAACTTCACTGTATGACGAGTATCTTCTGCTGCAATTAAGTCCACTTCCTTTAAAACCCTTAAGGTCCTAAGGGTTATATCCTCCAGATTGCCTATAGGGGTAGGGCAAATATAAAGAATTCCTTTATTCATAATTATTCTCCTTTTTTATCCGTTATACAAAATTCCGACCATTAAAATGGTCTCTACAATGGTTGTTCTTTATGGCTGCCAGGTCTCTGCGGCTCTTCAGATAAGACAAGGTACCGTCCCCTTGTCTTACCCTTGTCTCATTAGGTGATAAAAAAGACCCTGATATTAGGGTCTCTTAGTTGATATATAATTACTCTGGTTGAGGTGCATCTACAGGACATACATTAGCGCAAGATCCACAGTCAATACATTTGTCTGGATCTATTACGTATTTGTCATCTCCTGCAGTTATAGCCTCTGTTGGGCACTCAGCTTCACAAGCCCCACATGATATACATTCGTCATTAATTTTATATGCCAAATGTTTCACCCCCCTAAATTAGTATCCTTTATATACTCTTCTATATTATCAAATTATTAACAATAATAAAAGGGTATTTAAATATATTTATTATTATTTATTTATTCTAAATCGTCTAATTCCTCTTCTAATTCTTCTTCATTATTATATTTAGGGTCTTTTTCTTCTGTGGTTATTATCTCGTCTATCTTATAATTAAATAATTCTTCTGTATCGTCTTCAAGTCTTACTTTAACTTTTACCATTTCTAATAATGTATATGTTTCTACTATTGTACCTCTACCTTTAGGGGTTATTGCTATAGAACCTATAGTAGGCATTGTGTCCAGTATTTCTTCATATGCTTCATGCTCATATTTTAAACAACACATAAGCCTACCACAAAGCCCTGATATCTTCGTTGGATTTAAAGATAGACTTTGCTCTTTGGCCATTTTTATAGAAACAGGTTCAAATTCTCCTAAAAAGGTAGTACAACAAACTGGTTTCCCGCAAGGGCCTAGTCCTCCTATCATCTTTGCTTCATCTCTTACACCAATTTGTCTAAGTTCTATCCTAGTCTTAAATATAGCAGCTAAGTCTTTGACCAACTCTCTAAAGTCAACTCTGCCATCGGCAGTAAAATAGAATATAACTTTATTGTTATCAAAGGTATATTCTACATCTATTAATTTCATCTCTAAACCATGATCTGCTATCTTCTTTTCGCAGATACTAAAGGCTTCTATAGCTTTTTCTTTATTGGTTCGGTGTATTATAAAATCTTCCTTATCTGCTACACGAAGTACCCTTTTTAGTGGAGAAACTATTTCCTCTTCTGTCACTTCTTTTGGACCTACTGTTACATGACCAAATTCTATTCCTCTAGCTGTTTCTACCACAACATAATCATCTTTATTTATATTTAATCCAGCAGGATCGAAATAGTATATTTTACCTGCCTTTTTAAATCTTACTCCCACCACTGTAATCATTAATTATACCTCCTGCATGTTTAAAAGCATAGTTTCTATTGATAATTGGTAATTTATATTCCTTTTAATATCCTCCTTTGTTTCTATTGTCTTTTCTATTATATCATTAATTTTGTTTGTATTTAAAAAAGATTGATTGAATAGTAAAGAGATTTTATCCCTATTTATTATTAGAGCTGATTTCCCTACCTCTTTATATATGAGTAAATCTCTGAACCAATAGAGAATAATGTCCAATATCTCCTCTATAGAATCCTTGTTTTGGAGGAAAAAATCTATTGAGTTAAATATTGTAAGTTTGTCCCCATTTACAATATTATCAATTATCTTTAAGGTTTCCTCCCTTTTACTAAAAAAATCTTCAGATTTAGAAAGGATAATGGACCTACCTACAGAGCCTTGTGTAAAGTGGGCTATAAAATTAGCTTCCTCTAGTGTTTTATTATAGTTTAACTTTAATAGCTCTTCAATCTTTTTATTTTCTACAGGATAAAATTTAACTACCTGACATCTGGATATAATTGTGGGAATAAGGTTATTGCTACTAGATGTTATCAATATTATATTTATATAGGACGGAGGTTCTTCTAAGGTTTTTAATAGACCATTTTGTGCTTCTAATCCCATTTCATGACTATTATCTATGACTACTATCTTTCTTTTACTTTCTAAAGGAGCAATACTCATACTCTTTATTAACTTATCTATTGTTTTTTTTGAAATGCGATTTTTTTCAGGCTCTATTAGTTTAAAATCTGGATGATTTAAATTATCAAATTTTAAACATGAATTGCAACTGTTACAAGGCTTAAGTCCTTGTTTTTTGCAAAGAAGAGTCTTAGCAAAGGATAAGGCTACCATCTTCTTACCTATAGATTCTTCTCCTTCAAAAAGATAACTATGGGATATTTGATTATTATCTATAGCATTTTTCAAATTCTCTATTATTTTTTCATGACCTATAATCTTGGTAAAATCCATATAATCCTCCATTATATCTTCTTAAAATCATGCATATCCAATATGAATAGGTGAGCGCCATCTTCTGTTATACCATCTTTGCTTTTAGCAACTTTTTTGCTTTTATATTCCTCTTCTATGATCTTTATAATTTCATCTACTTTTTCATCTTCTACGCCTATTAAAAGGGTAGTATTTCCTGCCTTTAAAAACCCTCCTGTAGAAGATAGTTTAGTTGTTCTATATTTTTTATCCATAAGGCTTCTTATAACTTTTGTTGCAAAATCGTCTTGAACTATAGCAATGATTAGCTTCATTTTTATTCCCCCCAATTATATCTTAATATATTGATCTACATCTAATATGAATAGGGTGGCCCCTCCTACCTGTACTTCCAATGGGTAGGGTATATAAGTATCTCCTGGCATAGATACGGTTAACAAGGAAGTAGTAATCTCCCTTGTTTTACAATTGTCTTCAATTATCTTTATTGCTTCTTTTACTAGTTCCTCTTCCACCCCCATTAAAAGGGTAGTGTTCCCTGACTTTAAAAACCCTCCCGTAGATGCTAATTTTGTAACTCTAAATTCCTTTTCAGTAAGATCGTCTATTAAACTAGGTACATCTTGGTCTTGAACTATAGCAATGATTAATTTCATACAATCACTCCTCTTTGATTTTTAAGGACCTTCTCTATATGGCAAATACTTTGATTAAAAACTTCTTCAATAGTTTTACTTGCATCTATTATCTTAATATTTTCAGGATATTTTTTTAAAAGTTCCATATATCCTCTATATACTTCCTTATGAAACTCTGTCCCTTCTTTCTCTAGTCTATCTCCTTCATTTCTTTTGGTTTTTCTGTCTAAAGTTAGGGATGGGTCTACGTGAAAGAATAGAGTTAAATCAGGTCTTATGCCTTTAATAGCAAAGTCGTTAATCATTCTAACTTCTTCTATGCCTAAACCTCTGCCTACTCCCTGATAGGCTAAACTTGAAAGAATAAACCTTTCACATAAAACAATTTTTCCCATCTTTAAGGCTGGAAGAATCTTTTCATGGACATGTTGACCTCTAGAGGCAGCATAGAGGAGAGCTTCTGTCTCTGCCGCCATGTTTTTATTTTTTTTATCTAATATAATATTTCTAATATCTTCTCCTATTTCCGTACCTCCTGGTTCTCTAGTTCCAATAAAGTCTATGTTTTTATCTTTAAAATAATGGGTTAGCTTCTTCATAATAGTACTTTTCCCTGAGCCATCTGGACCTTCTAATGTTATAAATATTCCTTTCAATCTTAAGTCTCATTCCTTTCTTAATCTACTACTTCTATCTTTTCTTTATTATAGCCTATAAGCCCTATTATTTCTATGTTTTTTCCCAATAAGAACCTTATCTGTTCTTCTAGTTCTTTAGTGATCTCTTCTCCTGGGCAGATAATAGGTATCCCTGGTGGATATGGGGTTATAAAGGATGCAGATACTTTGCCTACACTTTCATTAAGATCTATAATTTTTTTATTGCTATAAAAGGCTTCATATATTGGTAGGACATTTTTAGGTGTTATTAAATTTATGTTTATATCCTCTATTTTTGTGAAAGGTTCTTTCTGAGCTATATTCTCCATCGATCTTATTAATTTTTTAAAATCCCCTTTTTCATTCATTAAACTTACCAATGCTAAAGCATAGTAATAATCTGCCATCTCCAAGAAAATATTATAGTCTTCCCTTAATATTTCATTTACTCTTGTTCCTGCCATCCCCTCTAATCGGAATAATATTTTAGTAATATCTTTATCATAGATAGTCTTATCCTCTTTATCTCCTGTAAATACATGTACCCTTTCTATGTTTTGTAAGGTTTTTATCGATTCACATAGTATATTAATAGTCTTATCTAGTCTTAAGCTTCCTTCTCCTTCCATATAGGCTCTGGCAATTTCTAGGGAGAGCATAAATAAATAGGAGGGACTAGTGCTTTGATAAAGAGATGAGATAGTCTTTAATTTGTTTATATTTACCCGGTCTGTACCTACATGAACCATAGATGTTTGTGTAAAACTAGGTAAGGTCTTGTGAGTGCTTTGAATAGTTATATCTGCTCCTGCCTTTAATGCAGATATGGGAAGTTTATCTGAAAAAGCAAAATGGCTTCCATGGGCTTCATCTACTAATAATATTCTATTATATTTATGTACTATTTCTGCTATCTTTTCAATATGAGAGCAAATTCCGTAATAATTTGGATATACTAAAGCTACTACTTTAATGTCTTTATCCCTCTTTAACTTAGATTCTATAGCTTCTGGGTCTATTCCTGTAAGTATTTTATACTTTTCATTGTAATTAGGATATATGTATTCTACATTTAATCTGTTTAAAATAATTCCATTATATATGGACCTATGGGAATCTCTCTGTATTAAGACTTTATCTCCTGGTTTGGTTACCGTTCCTAAGGCTATATATATGCCACCAGTGGTTCCATTAATAGAGTAGAGGGTTTCCTTGGCACCGAAGGCTTTAGCTGCTAGTTCTTGGCTTTCTTTAATAATCCCTTTCGGATCATGTAAATTATCCGTTCCAAATATTTCTGTAGTGTCTATATGTGGTATATAGTCTCCCCAATTTATTAAAGTATTCTTACCCTTATGACCTGGGGTGTGAAAGGATATATTATTATCCCTTTTTAATTTTTTTAATCTATCTAAAATAGGTGTGTTCATCTACTATATCCCCTTTCTAAGTATAGGATATGTTTAATTTTAACAATATTTAGGGCAAAAAACAAACCCCATATTTATTCCACAGGGTTTGAAATTGCTCTTTCATATATGTAGTTTTTTAAAACTACTTTTATTACTTCTCTATAATAATCGTATTTTTCTGCAAATACAGGAGTAGTTGATAGGTCTGTAAAACATGCTTGGCACATCCTTATCCCCAGTAAATCAATACCACCTTCATCCTTTTCATTACAAAGGGTACAATACACAATACCAGCTCCTTGTCTACTATTTCCTAAGATTATTACCTTATCGGTATATATTATTCACTTCATATTGGAATTGTGCTTGGCAGGGGTAAGTTTAGTATATAATATTTAGCTTTTGTCCACAGTTATGACATTTTCCATCTATTATTCCTGTTATTTCTACATCAGAATGTCTATAGATAAGTTCATTATGACAATTAGGACAATAGGTGTTGTTGTCTATGCCCCATACATTGCCTATATATACATAGTCTAGATACTTTTTTGTTATTTCTTTTGCTCTTATAAGGGTCTCATATTTGGTTTCAGGTGCTTTCATCTTGTAAGCAGGGTGATATTTAGATAGATGGAGAGGGATTGTTTTATCTATACTAGCAATCCATTGACCTAATTTGTTTATTTCCTCTTCTAAATCATTTTCTGATTCAATGATTAAAGTGGTTATCTCTACATGAGTAGATTTTGCTGCTATTTCAATAGTCCTTTGTACTGGCTCTAAGGTACCTTTACATATAGTCCTATAAAAGCCATCTCTCATAGATTTTAAATCTATATTCATAGCATCTATATAGGGCAATAACTGTTTTAAAGGTTCTTCTTGTATATAACCGTTGGTCACCAATACATTTTTTAGGCCATTCCTTTTAGCAAATTTGGATATATGGTATACATATTCGTAAGATATACTAGGTTCATTATAGGTATAGGCTATACCTATAGAGTTTCTTGATTTACCTAGTAATAAAATGTCCTCATCTTGTATTTCCATAGTTAGAGACTCTTCATGGGCTATCTCCCAATTTTGACAAAAATCGCAAGAGAGATTACAGCCAAAACTACCTATGGAAAGGATATCTCTTCCTGGATAAAAGTGATATAGAGGTTTTTTTTCTATAGGGTCATAGGCATAGGAGGTGAGCTTTCCATAGTTTAGAGAAACAAGCTTACCTTTTATATTCTTTCTAACCCTACAAATCCCTATATTCCCTTCTTTAATGGTACAGTTGTGGGGACAAAGATGACATTTTACAGTATTACCTTTCCCTTTTTCATAATACATACACTCCATCTAACTTCCTCCTTAAAAATGCCTTATTACTTCAAAACGCTCTAAAGTATAATTTTCATCTTTCCTTATACCTGCCTTTGTAAGAGCTATATTTACCTGCTCCTCCGGGGTCTCTACCCCTTCTATATTAGGCAATAATAATCCTCTTCTAAAGCCTTTAGTTACTATTACTCCATATTTCTCTACATCTAAGTCCTCTATGGATTCTATAGGCTCTGGAGATTTTAAGACATCTACAGAATATATTAATTCCTCTAACTCTTCCTCTGCAACAGAATCAAATCTAGGATCCTTTATACCAGCACTAATAGCATTGTGTATTATTTCTTCTGCTAAAGAATTTTGGGTAGGCTCTATAGTGCCTATACAACCTCGTAACATACCATCTTTTTTTAAGGTTACAAAAGCACCTTGTCTATTGTTTAATAATTCCTCACTTACATCTTTAGGAATATCTATTATCTTTCCATATTTTATATAATGTTCTAAACTCATTCTAGCTATTTTTACATATTGGTCCTCTTTTTTTCTTATATTATTAACTTTTTCTTTCCCCAAATTAATTAATTCTTTATAAATATCTGTCTCCTTACCCTTTTCTTCTACTGAAAACTTAGCATTACAATATCCTACACCAAAGGGCCCCTCATAGGATAAAACTTCTGGTTTTATTTTAAATCCATCTAAAAAACCTGCTAATATTATAAGAGAACGGAGAGCACATTGTCCTGCTTTTTCACTAAGTTCTAAATCAAAGGAAGCTATGGATTTAAAATCTCCCTTTTCTAATAAGTTAACTACTTCCTTGTCAAATTGTTCCCCATAAGGCGAATAAGTATAAGGGCCTTCGTTAGATAATTTATGGGATAGATCCCCACTGGCAATTAAAACTACTTTCTCCTTAGATTCTAGTGCAGTTTTCTGAATTATTTTGCCAAATCTATATAGATCTTTAGGTGACAGGAGACCATAGGTTATGTGAATAAGTTTAAAATCTTTATATTCTTTGTCCACAAAATATAAGGGAACTAATGTGCCGTGATCTAGTTTTAGGCTAATATCATAGTCTCTAGCAAAGTTATAATCAATTTTTGCTATGGGGATATTTTGTTTATAGGATTTGTCTATTATTTTATTTACTAATTCTATATTGTTTTTGTAGTTGAATTTTAACTCTTGATTACCAAAGTTTATAAAATCTCCTTTTAAATCTTCTCCTAAGGATATGGATATGGCATCGGTAAATAAGGGACCATGAGGAGTTATGACAATAATAGTCTCTGGCTCTTTATCTTTTATATCCTTAGCTAATCTTTCACAACCTTTCACTGTTTTTTTGGCTCTTTTTTCTTCCCCTCTACCTATTTCTCTCATTATAATAGGAGGGTGAGGAAAAAGGTATCCAGCTAGTATTTTACCCATAATTTTCACCTCTTAGATATATTCTAATAGAATCTACAAAAAATGGCAAATAAAAAAAGCAGCAAAGCTGCTTCTTATAATTATTCTTCTATTTCTTCTTCTGATTCTTCGTCTTCTCCTATTACTGGAACTTCGTCTGCGTCTATTGTTTCTACTTCTTCTCCTAGTTCTTCTATTTCTTCTAGCTCTTCTAATTCTTCTTCCATAGTTGGTTGTATTAGATTTGCTATTACGTCATCTGCTTCTCTAAATATAACTATATCTTCGTTATCAAATATTTCTAGATCGGATATGAATATTGGAGTGTTAAAGTCAAGTCCTGATACATCTACTTCTATTGCTTGAGGAATATCTCCTGGTAAACATTCGATTTCAACTTCATCCAATTGTTGTATCAATATGAAGTCTTCTT
Source organism: Tissierellia bacterium (assembly GCA_012798935.1). GTDB lineage: Bacteria > Bacillota > Clostridia > Tissierellales > Tepidimicrobiaceae > JAAZMG01. The sequence goes on from JAAZMG010000161.1 coordinate 9,399, forward strand.
CCTTAATATTTTCCCTTCCATATAATGTAATAGGAATAGTTAATTTAACCTTTTCATCCATGTTAAGTTTTTGGAAATCCACATGTAAATATTGGTTTTTAAATGGATGCATTTGAACTTCCTTTATTAATACAGGTAAAGTATTTTCTTCCAATTCTAAGTCTATTAAAGTACTCATTCCTGAGCTTTTATATACTTTTTCAAAATTACGTCTGTCAACTTGAATATGTGTTGTTTCTTCCCCCTTACCGTATAGAACTCCAGGAACTAGGTCTTGTTGCCTGATCTTGTCTACTTTGTTTTTCCCCAATCCATCTCTTTTTTCTACTTGTATTTTAATTGCTGCCATGGTTATAATGCCTCCTCACTAAAAAATGTTTTATATTATATTTATATCAGATATAAGGAATATTTGCAAACCTATTCCCTTTTTTTATGGATTTTTCAAAAATTTATAGTATATTTTGCATTATCAATAATAATATTATTCCAGGTATACCTAAAAACCCTGCAATTATTGCTGTTAATGGATTTATTGCTAAACTCAATCCTATAAACCCTCCTATTAAATTGACAATTAATAATAGGATACCTCCTATAACTCCATTTACTATTAATTTTAAAACTATTTTAATAGGAATGACTAGTAGTATACCTATTAAATATAGTAAAAATAATCCAAAAATAAAGGCTAGTACTGTACTAATATTCATAATATCCCTCCTACTATGTTTAGTATACTATATAATAGGAGATATAGTTAATAAATATTACTCAAAATCCGTTTCCTTTACCTTTTTTAGTAGATAAATATATTTTATTTTGGATGCTTCTAATTCATATATGGCGTAGTCTACTAAATCTGCTTCTGTTACCGATTGAAAGTATTTTTCTTTATCCTTCCATTCCTCATGGGCATCTTTTAAACTTTCTAGAATCTTTTCTCTCTCCGTTTTCTCCTTAGCTTTCAACTTTTCTGCTAGTATATTTGCATATTTAATTATTCTTTTCCCTTTTTCTTTATACATATTAACGCCCCCACAATTTTAATATTCTTATTTTTGCCAAAATTGTAGGGGTTTATACCACTTATTTAGTACACCAATCTTTACATCTTTTACTTTTCCTCTTACAAACTACCTTTTTTGAATTACAAGAAGGGCAGATGTTTTTATCCCTTACATAGTTAATATCATAGGTTTTATTACAGGATTTACATCTAAACTCACAAAAACTGAAGGCATAATTACCTCCCCTAATATTTATTGCCTTTCCTTCTGTTAAAGCTAATGCTACTTTCTTTCTACCGCTATCTATAATGTTTTGGAAGGTTTGCCTTGATATATCCATTTCATCTGCACATTCCTGCTGAGTTAATCCTTTTATATCCTTAAGTCTCATAGCTTCTAGTTCTTCTATATTCAATATTACCTCTTCTATATCATGCTTGTCCCTATCTAAAGGAATCTCCTTTGAAGGTAGAAAATATGTGGTATCAGGTAAAAATTCTACCTTTCTACATTTTGTTGGTCTTGCCATATATATCTCCTCTCATAAAGAGTCCTATTTTGAAAGCTTCAATATTTTATCTCCAATTTCTTTAAAGGTTTTATTTATATCTTCATTTAATATTTGGCCACTCTCTTCTGATATATTGGCTATATCCTTACACATAGGTAGTTCTCCTAATAGTTCTATATTGTTTTCCTTTAAAAACTTTAATGTGTTGTCACTTTCAAATATCCTAATCTTCTTATTGCAATCAGGACATTTTATATAGCTCATGTTTTCAACTATACCTAAAATAGGGATATTCATCTTCTTCACCATATTTATAGCCTTTGAAACTATCATGGAAACTAAGTCCTGAGGTACGGATACCATTATTATACCAGAAATAGGTATAGATTGCATAACGGTTAAGGCTACATCTCCTGTTCCTGGTGGCATATCTATAATTAAATAATCAAGCTCTCCCCATATAACATCGGTCCAAAACTGCTCTACAATGCCTGCTATTAATGGACCTCTCCATATAACCGGTTGATTTTCATCCTCCATCAATAGATTAAGACTAACTACTTTTATACCACTATCTGTATTAACTGGTACAATCCCCAGTTCATTAGCAGTAGCTTTTTTGTCACTTATCCCTAAAAGCCTAGGAATGCTTGGTCCTGTTACATCTGCATCTAGTATTCCAACCTTAAATCCTTTTTTGTTTAAATCTTTCCCAATCATTGCAGAAACTGTGGATTTGCCTACTCCACCTTTACCACTCATAACTCCTATAATATTTTTAACAGAACTATGAGGACTACTTTTTATCATACAAGTATCCTTGGAATTACAGTTGTTTTTTGAAGGACAACTATTGCATTCTGACATTTTTTCATCCCTTTCATTAAATGTTTATTGGCATATGCTAATTTGATTATATATTTATTTAGCTCTAGTGTCAATAAAACTATTTCTAATTTAAAATTAAATGAGCCAAAGATTTAACCTTTGACTCATTTAATAAATTCTTTAGCACGATGACATGCTACAAAATGATTCTCTTTTACTTCCTCTAATGTTGGAGTAATTTCTCTACATTTAGGTATAGCATAAAAACATCTATCTACAAATCTACAACCTTCTTTTGGGTTAATTGGACTAGGTACATCTCCTTCTAGCATAATCCTCTCCCTACCTCTTTGAATATCCGGATCTGGAATAGGAATAGCTGATAACAGAGCCCTAGTATAAGGATGAATAGGGCTTATATATAGTTCTTCTGATTTAGCAATCTCCATCATATGACCTAAATACATTACTCCTACTCTATCGGATATATATCTAACCATGGATAAATCGTGGGCGATAAATAGATAAGTTAGACCAAGCTTTTCTTGTAAATCCTTTAGGAGATTGACTACTTGAGCTTGAATGGATACATCAAGGGCAGAAATTGGTTCGTCACAGACTATAAATTTTGGATTAAGGGCTAAGGCCCTGGCAATACCAACTCTCTGTCTTTGTCCACCAGAAAATTCATGGGGGAAACGCATAGCATGCTCTTCATTTAAACCTACTAGCTCAAGAAGCTCTATTACCCTATTTCTTCTTTCCTTTTTACTCTTATATGCCTTATGAATATCTAAAGGTTCTGCAACAATATCCTCTACCGTCATCCTAGGATTTAAAGATGCATAGGGGTCTTGGAATATTATTTGGAAATTTCTCCTTACCTCCTGCATTTCAGAAGAAGATAATTCATAAATATTTTTCCCATTGAATATAAGTTCCCCCTCGGTAGGATCATATAATCTAACTATAGTTCTTCCAGCAGTAGTTTTACCGCAACCGGATTCACCTACAAGTCCAAAGGTTTCACCAGGATATATGTCAAAGCTAATGCCATCAACGGCCTTTAGCATTCCTTCTCCAACGTCAAAATACTTTTTAATACCTTTTGCAGAGATTAAAGGCTCAACCATATTAATCCCTCCCTCTAACTGATTTAGCCATAGGATGATTTAACCAACATCTGCTAATATGGCTTTCGCTGTGATTTTCGAAATTAGGAAAATTATCTTTACAAATCTTCATTGCATAATCGCATCTATCGTAAAAAGAACAACCTTTAGGAGGAATATATAAATCCGGAGGTGAACCCTCAATTGAATGAAGACGTTCAGCTCTGTCCATATCTAAACGAGGTACAGAAGCAAGCAATTTCCTTGTATAAGGATGTTTTGGATTTTTATATATTTCATCTACTAAACCCTGCTCTAAAATTTGTCCTGCATACATAACTATTACCCTATCGCTCATATCTGCAACTATTCCCAAATCATGAGTAATCAATATAATAGACATACCTAATTTATCTTGGATACTTTTCATAAGTTCAAGTATTTGAGCCTGTACAGTTACATCCAAGGCCGTAGTAGGCTCATCTGCAATAAGCAACTGGGGATTTGAAACCATGGCAAGGGCTATCATTACCCTTTGTCTCATCCCGCCAGAAAATTCATGGGGATATTGAGTAATCCTTTTTTCTGGTTGAGGTACAGCTACTAAATTGAGCATCTCAATAGCCTTCTTTTGTGCCTCAGATTTACTTAACTTTTGATGTTTTACTAGACCTTCAACTATCTGCTTACCAATTTTCATAGTAGGGTTAAGAGAAGTCATAGGATCTTGAAATACCATAGCTATCTGATTGCCACGGATCTTTTGCATCTCATCTTCAGATTTCTTTACTATATCTTCTCCATTAAATAGTATTTCTCCCCCTTTAAAAAAAGCAGGTGGCATAGGAAGTAGCTTCATTATAGAATTGGCTGTAACGGATTTCCCACAGCCTGATTCTCCTACAATGGCGATAGTGTCAAGTTGTTGTTGGAAAACAATTAATATTAATTTTATTCTATCAAAATTAGAAACCATCGCATTTAAACAATGTAATATCTTGCTAACTAGTATTTGTTTACTCAAAAATATTGATACT
>JAAZMG010000162.1 GCA_012798935.1 Tissierellia bacterium
GTTGCTAAGGTGGAAAAAAGTACTATTAATCCTTTCTCTAAAACTATATTTATGCCCAATGTACAAGCTTCTTTATCATCAATAGATAAAACATTGATTCTCCACCTAAAAAGAACAAGCCCTATTATTCCTATGAGCATGGGTATAGCAGAAAATAATAACTTACTATAATCTACTGATGCAAAGCTTCCCATTAACCAGAAGGTTATAGCAGGTAATTGATTATAAGGGTCTGCTACATATTTGAGGAAAGAGACCAAAGATGAAAACATAGAAGATACTATAACTCCTCCTAAAATAAGCATTATGGTATGAGTTGATTGGTATATTCTTCCAAATAAATAGCTTAATGCTACGGCAATTATTCCAAATACAAAAGCAAGAACATATATTGGTGCAGATTTTTGTCCAAATAATATTATAGCCAATGCAGCTCCAAAACCAGCACCAGAACTTACTCCTAGAGTGCCTGAATTAACCAAAGGATTCCTAAATATACTTTGAAAGGCAACCCCACTTATAGATAAAGCTGTTCCTACTAAGGCTGAAGCTATGGCTCTAGGCATACGAATCTCCCATACAATTGTATAATAAGGTTCTAAATTTTCTATATTACTATTTATGAAAGGCCCTATTAGAACCTTTCCCATTTCTTTTATGGGAATAGGATATCTTCCAACAAATAGTGTAATTATAAATAATATAAAAGGCATTATCATGATAAAAATAAGGGATTTTCTTTCTTTCATACTATGCTCCTGTCTTTATTAAAATTAGCACCACTATTGCAAACATTATTACTAATATAGATATATTTCTAGCTAATTTGCTTTTAGGTTTCTTTTCTTTATTATCATCGTCTGTTTTATCTAAAACCTCTTCGCTATCATCTACATTCCTTTCTATATCATCTAGTTCATTAGACTTTTCTTCTTCTAGTTCTTCTAGTTCTTCTATTTCTTCTTCATCTACCATATCTTTTGATTCATCATTATCTGCTTCCTCACCTTTGGCAGTTTCTTTATTCTCTATTTTTTCATTTTTTCCCTCTACTGGTAGTTTAACTGCTGTTTCAACTACTTCCTCCACCTTTTTTTCCTTAGATGGTTCCACCCTTTTTTCTTTTTCAGTTTCAAATTTCACTTCCGTTAATTTTCCTACGGTTTTCCCATTTTTAGCCATAAAATCAGGAAATATCTGCACTTTATAAGTACTTGATTTGGCTAATGGTTCTACAGGTTTTATAATAATTTCTCTTCTTTTTTCTGGTTCTATTTGATCATCAGCAAATACAATTTCTATTGGAACTTCTTTTCCGTCTCCATCTATTAGTTTAATATTGTTTCTATTGTTCTCCTTAACATTCATATTGACTACATTTTTGTTGAAAAGTAGATATATTTCAGTATCTACACTAACAGAAGTTGCTCCTATTTGTGGTATAGACTCTACTAGTTCTGGACCAGTCTTTACCTTCCCATCATCTGCAAGAATTATTTGTGGAACTATCATATATATTAATATTAAAAATAAAACTATCCTTTTTTTATAATTTTTCATTATCATCACCTTCAAACTATTTTAAAAGAATAAAGGCTTCTATTAAAGCATTTTTAAATATAGGAAGCCTTTATTAAAATCCATTACATAAAATTAACATTATGGAAATTTATACTTTACTATGGATAATAGAAAGGGGATTAATCCCCTTTCTATTATTTTACTGTAAATTCTATAGTAAGATCTTTTCCTAATGTATTTCCATTGTTAGCCTTTAAGTCTTTGCCAATTAATATTTTATAGATTCCACCTTTTTCTAACCCTTCTAGTGGTTCTATGAATATAAAGGATTTTTCATTGTCTGAGTCTGCAATCCTTTTAACCTTAGCTTCTACTTCATTACCATCCTTGTCCATTAATTTTATTTGAGCTCTATTGTTTTCCCAATGTTCCCTAACTATTCCTCTATCGAATACTAATTTAATGTACATACCATCTTCAAATACAACTTCTTCTTCAATTTTAGCCACATTACTAGATACTTCATTTTCTATATTTGCCACATATGATTCTATATAGTTTAATGGATTATTTCCTCCACCTTTTTCTTCTTTTACAGTAGTATCCCCAGTTTTAACTTCTAATAATTTATGAGCAGTTTCTATAAGAGTCACTGCTTCTTCACCAGTTAGTTTTTCTACACATTTTACTTTGTTTTTATCTACTAACATTCCTTTTTGCGCTAATCCTTCTACAGCAGTTTTTGCCCATTTAGGTATATCTTCATAATCCTTAAAGTTTTTGATTAACTTCATTTCTTTTACTTCTTCAAGCTTAAGAGCCCTTGATAACATAGTATAAGCTTCTGCTCTTGTTATCTCACTTAATGGTTCAAACTTTCCATTGCCTTTTCCTACTATTATTCCAGCTTTTACAGCTTTCAATATTTCTTTGTAATAAATGTCATCCTCTTTAATGTCATCAAAGATATTTTCACCCTTGTCCTTCAATTCAAATAGGCTGTTGATTAATGCTACAAATTCTATACGAGTAACGTTTTCATCAAGAACAACTTCTTTATCATTATGTACCTTGGACCAGCCCTTTGTTATCCATTCTGCCATTTCTGTTTCTTCTTTTACTTCTGCTGTCTCCTCTTGTCCAAATGCAACTGTAGAAAAGCTTAGTAACATAATCATAATTAAGCATAAAGTAGTTTTGAATCCTTTTGCCTTAAACATATTATATTATCCCTCCATGTTCTTATAAATATATTAATTTTGTTGACAATACCACAATTTAATTATAGCTCTTTTAGACTTTACCTTCAAGAAATTTTGTCAAACGATAAATTCCTTCAATATAGTTGCTAAGCTAGTCTATTCATTTTATTGTCATAATATATAGATAATTTCTAGGACTTAATCACTGTTTCATTGTTTTTTAATTAAAATTTTACTAAAAAGTTATATACTTAAGTAAAGTAAATGTTTGTCGTAAAATGAAAAAGGAGGAAGGATTAGTGAAACGGTTAAAAACTATAATTTCTACAATTTTAGTTTCTGTATTATTAATAAGCTCTACAGCTTTAGCTGCACCAAATAATGGGAAAGCAAATAAAAATAAGATTAAACCAAATACCAAACAAGAAGAAGTAAAAGAAAAGAAAGTAAAGGAGAAAAAAGCAAAAGAA
>JAAZMG010000163.1 GCA_012798935.1 Tissierellia bacterium
CAACATACTACAGGAACCAAAGGAGTAATGAGCACATCCAATTTAGCATTACTTTGCGGGAATATTGGAAAGGCCTCTGCAGGGGTAAACCCATTAAGAGGACAAAACAATGTTCAAGGTGCTTGTGATATGGGAGGATTGCCATCAGATTTTCCGGGGTATCAAAAGGTATTCAAACCAGAGATTCAAGAAAAATTTGAAGAAATGTGGGAATCTAAACTTCCAAATAAAGCAGGGCTTACTATTCCTGAGATATTAGATGAAGCAGAAGAAGGAAATATAAAATGCATATATATAATGGGAGAGAATCCAATGGTATCTGACCCAGATATAAACCATGTAAAAAAAGCTTTAACTAACCTTGATTTTCTAGTAGTTCAAGATATTTTCCTAACAGAAACAGCAGAGTTAGCCGATGTAGTATTGCCAGCTGCCTCCTTTGCTGAAAAAGATGGGACCTTTACTAATACTGAGAGAAGGGTTCAAAGGGTTAGGAGAGCTATAAATCCAGTTGGAGATTCTAAACCAGATTGGAAGATATTGATGGAATTAATGAATAGATTGGGATATAAGAAGAAATATTTAAACCCTTCTGAAATAATGGAGGAAATAAGCATGGTTACTCCTTCATATGCTGGAATAAACTATGATAGATTAGAAGATGAGGGTATACAATGGCCTTGCTTAGATATTAATCATCCAGGAACAAAATATTTACACAAAGCATCTATAGCAAGAGGCAGAGGAATGTTTATGCCAATAGACCATAGGGAAAGTGCAGAAGTTACGGATTCAGAATATCCATTTATATTTACTACTGGTAGAATATTATACCATTATCACACTATGAGTATGACAGGCAGAGTAAAAGGGTTAAACAAAATAGCCCCTAGATCCTATATTGAAATAAATGAAGTAACTGCTAATAAATTAGGTATATCTGATGGAGAAAAGGTTAAAGTATCTTCAAGAAGGGGTAATGTAATTACATTAGCAAAGGTTACCGATATATTAGATGAAAATATACTATTTATGCCTTTCCACTTTGCAGAAGGTGCAGCTAACTACCTTACAAACACAGAGCTGGATCCAATTGCCAAGATTCCAGAGTTAAAGGTAGCCGCTGTAAAAATTGAAAAACTGGGGAGCTGATTTTGATGTTTAAGGTAGGCATAATTACAGCTAGTGACAAAGGTTCTACAGGAGAGCGGGAAGACCTAAGCGGAAAAGCAATAAAGGAAATTGTAGAATCAAAAGGATATAAAGTTAAAAAAGCTACAATCCTTCCTGATGATGAAGAGCTACTTTTAAAAGAAATGATATATATGGCAGATGAACAAAAAGTAGACTTAATATTGACTACCGGAGGAACAGGTTTTAGCAAAAGAGATGTAACTCCAGAAGCTACTATAAAAGCTTGCGATAGAATGGCTAATGGTATTGCTGAGGCTATAAGATATTATAGCCTTAGTATAACTCCACGAGCTATGCTATCAAGGGCAGTCTCGGGGATAAGAGGGGAAACCCTTATTATAAACCTTCCTGGAAGTCCAAAGGCAGTTAAAGAATCTTTAGAATATATAATGGATAGTCTACATCATGGATTGGAAATACTCACTGGTCGAGCAAGTGAATGTAGTAGGTAGGTGAAAATATGAAAAGGTTTGGGACTGCTGTTATCTTAGCAGGCGGCAAAAGCACCAGAATGGGCTTTGATAAACAGCTACTTGAGATTAACGAAAGAAGACTTATAGATAATTTAAGAAGAAAATTAATTCGAGAGTTTGATGAAATAATAGTTGTAACCAACAGATCTGAATATTATTTAGGTTTTGATGATAAAATAACAAAGGATATAATAGTTGGAAAAGGTCCCTTATCTGGAATTCATGCCGGTTTAATGGAAGCCTCAAGTCAATATGTATATTTTGTTGCCTGTGATATGCCTAATATATACATGGAATATATCAAGTATATGAAGAAAGAACTAGGAAATTTGGAGGTTAAAGCCTGTGTCACTAGGTTTGGGGAATGGATAGAGCCTTTTAACGCTTTTTATTCTAAGGAAATGATAGATGATATAGAGAGACACCTATTACAGAACAGAAGGTCTATTAACTCTTTACTTGATAAATTGATGGTTCATTATATAGAAGAAGAAAAAGCTAGAGAGTTTAGCCCTAATTGGGATATGTTTTTAAACCTAAATACCAAGGATGATTTAGATGATTTTTTAGAAGCTGTAAATAGGGGATATAGGGGCAGATAAGTATGGATAATATTAAAAAATGCAATATTATTAGAATAAAGGGAGAAGAAATTTTAGAAGAAGAGGATATAGTCATACTGGAATATCCCCTTACTATTTTCTTAAATGATGAAGAGATTGTTACCTTATTATGCAGTCCTAGTGCCCTTAAAGGCTTAGTTGTAGGATTTCTCTATTCTGAGAATTTTATAGAGTCCTTTTCGGATATACAAAATATGAGGATAGATAAAGACAAAGGGATGGCTTATGTCTATCTTAGGGATGTAAATAGGTTTAGTGAAAGATTTAGGGGCAAAAGAACCATCACCTCTGGTTGCGGAAAAGGGACGGTTTTTTATAATGTACTGGATTCTTTTAAATCTAAAAAAGTTGAGAAACAATTGCCTATAAGGACCTGTCATATTAAAGAACTTATAAAAGAATTCAACAAAAAGTCCCAGCTATTTATAAAAACAGGCGGAGTCCATAGTTGTGCGTTATGTAATACTAATGAAATATTAATTTTTGAAGAGGACATTGGAAGACATAATGCACTAGACAAGGTATTTGGCAAAGCATTAATGGATGATATAGATACAAGGGATAAAATAATTTTAACCAGTGGAAGGATATCCTCAGAGATTCTTATAAAAACAGCTAAAAGACAAATACCAGTTATAGTTTCTAGATCTGCGCCTACAAGTCTTGCAGTAGAAATGGCTAATAAGCTTAAAATAACCCTTATAGGATTTGCAAGAGGACAAAAAATGAATATCTATTCAAACCTTTCAAGTTTTATTGATTAGAATATATGGAAGAATATGTGGGAATATGGAGGCTAAATATTAAGCCTCTTTTTTTGATGTCTGGAAGGAAAACATAGGGGTTTCTGTATTTGGGGATATAGCCCAACAAACTCGAAGGATGTATATGTTCCTTGTCCTATTATTTTAAGTTTTATAAAAATTACAAAATAAACCTGTTGATTGTCGACAGGAATAATGATATAGTATATATAAATAGTAAATCTAAAAAACATAGCTGGTAGATTACCATTCTTAAAATTGCTATCAATCTATTATTAATATAAATTTGGAGGTATTTAATGGATATGGGCACGAGAACATATGTATCTAATCGGGAGAATTTAAGCAGTGTGGTAGGGGATTACATTAAGGAGGCAATACTAGCTGGCACATATAAAGAAGGGGATCGTATCTTAGAAACAGAAGTGGCTTTAAAGCTAGGCATTAGCAGAGCTCCAGTTAGAGAAGGAATAAAAGAACTTGCCAAAGAGGGAGTAGTAACTATAATTCCAAGAAAAGGTACTCATGTAACAAAATTTAATGTGAATGATATAAAAGAGGTATTTGATATTAGACTTCTTCTTGAGAATGATATATTAAAAATATTAATTCAAGAGGATAAACTTACAGAAAAGGATTTTAATCATCTTGAAGGCTTAGTAGAGGAAATGGTTAAAGTAGCTAATTCGGATATGGATGATTTAAAAAAATCCATAACCATAAATATAAAAGATATGGAATTTCACCGATATATTTGGCAAAAGTCTGGTAGTCAGAGAAGGGTAAAAATCCTAGAGGACATGTTTTTTCAACTAAGGATAGCAATGTTATATGATACCAATGAAACAGGAGACTTATATGCCACTGCTGCTGATCATTATGAAATCATAGATAATCTAAAGAGCAAAGACTTAGAAAAGTGTAAAAAAGCTTTAAGGGAACATATTATTTCGTATAAGAGAGGTACATTCTAGGTCCTGAGTTCTGTTGATTATATAAGGTACTTTCAAGGTATATGTCGACAATAGACAATATACTTGATAAATAAATTTAAAAGGAGGCTTTTTAAGTGGACAAGACTTTGTATTTTGAAGTAGATGAGTATAAGCAAAGGCTAGCAAAAACAAAAGAATCAATGGCTGACAAAGGTATTGATGTTTTAATCGTTACTGATCCTGCAAATATGAACTATCTTACAGGATTTGACGGATGGTCTTTCTATGTTCATCAATGTTTAATAGTAATGATTGACCAAGGGCAACCTATATGGGTAGGAAGAGGCCAAGATGGAAATGCTGCAAGACTTACAACTTGGTTAGACGATGATAACATATATCCATATACCGATGATTATGTTCAATCATTAGTAAAACATCCTATGGATTTTGTAGCTGACATAATAAAAGAAAAAGGTTATGATAAAAAAACTATTGCAACTGAAATGGACGCATACTATTATACTGCTAAGTGTCAGGAAAGACTTGAACTTGGTTTACCTAATGCCAAATTCAAAGATGGGAATTTACTGGTTAGCTGGGTAAAGGTCGTTAAATCAGATGCGGAAGTTGAGTACATGAGAAGAGCTGCAAAAATTGTAGAAAAAGGAATGCAAACTGCCTATGAGTCAATAGATGTAGGAGTTAGACAATGTGATGCTGCCGCAAACGTTTTTCACGCTCTTGTAAGTGGCACTGAAGAATATGGTGGAGAATATGCCTCCATTATTCCATTGATGCCAGCAGGAGTAAGAACATCTACTCCCCATTTAAGCTGGACTGATGAGCCATATAAAGATGGAGATACTGTAATACTTGAACTTGCTGGGAACTATAGAAGATATCATTGCCCTCTTTCAAGGACGCTAATACTAGGAGATGCTCCTCAAAAAGTTAAGGATTTAGCTGCGACTGTAGCAGAAGGGTTAACAGAGGCATTAAACTCAATCAAGCCTGGCGTTACCTGTGAAGAAGTTGAAAGAGTTTGGGCAAAAAGTATAGCCAAAAGTGGATTCATTAAAGATTCACGAATTGGATATTCAATGGGCTTAAATTATCCTCCAGATTGGGGCGAGCATACAGCTAGTTTAAGACCAGGAGATAAGACAGTTTTACAACCTAATATGACATTCCATATGATACCAGGGATATGGCTAGATGATTGTGGTGTTGACATTAGTGAGTCATTTAGGGTTACAGAAACAGGAATAGAGCTATTTACAAGTTATCCAAGAAGGCTGTTAATTAAATAAAAATTTATTTTAATAATTGGGGGGCATGTTAGGATATTTTTAAGAATAAAGACCATGCCCTTCAATATAAATCTAATAAATATAGAAGGAGGGAAATTGATGAATAAGGCATTTAACAAAGCACTATCAAAAATCGAAGAATATGTATTAAGTTATTCTGTAATTATTATGGCAATACTGTTAATAGTAAATGTTATAATGAGGACATTTTTCAATAAAAGTTTGACCTTTTCAGAAGAAGTAGGTCAAGCACTTTTGATAATAATATCATTTTTTGGAATATCTTATTGTGGGAAAAAAGGCAGACATATAACTATGTCTATAGTATTTGATGCAGTAGACAACAAAAAGAAGAAATTATTTATGTATGTAATTTCATTATTATCAGCTATCGCAGTGTTATTTATAACATATCTAGCATATAAATATGTTCTATCAACTAGGAATCTTGCAAGGGTTACTCCTGCTTTACAAATACCAATACACTTTATATATGCCTTCGTTCCATTAGGATTGTTGCTAGGGGCTATAGAATATTTTAAAACATTTATTTTGAATATAAAGCACAGAGATTTATTATATCTAACTAGTGAAATAAGTATACCAATAGACAAAGAAATTAATGCAGATCTAAATAGTCTAATAGATATTTTAGAAGAAGAAAAAGACGAGGAGGAGATTTAGTTATGCTTTGGATGCTAATGATAATATTGGCAGTATTATTCATATTAAATTTTCCAATGTATATAGCCATGATAGTAGCGCCTTTAGCTGTAGTAATAACATACTTTCCAAATCTTGACCCATTGCTTGCTACACAGCAACTGATTGCAGGGGTATCACCTATGGTTTTATTATCAGTACCTATGTTTATATTTGCAGCTGATATTATGAGTGTTGGACAAACATCAAATAGATTGCTTGACTTTGTGGATACTTTTGTAGGACATATTCATGGCGGTATGGCTATTACCACAGCAGCAACTTGTACATTGTTTGGAGCAATATCTGGTTCTACTCAAGCAACAGTAGTAGCAATAGGTAGACCAATGAGAGATAGATTAGTCAATACTGGATATGATGACGATGATGTAATAGCTTTAATAATTAGCTCAGCTATTATAGCGCTTTTAATACCACCAAGTATTTCCATGATTATGTATTGTGTAGTAACGGGTTCTTCCGTTGGAGACCTATTTATAGCTGGGGTTATACCAGGGTTAATTATATTATTATTTTTCTCAGTCTATAATTATTTTAGAGCAAAGAAAAAAGACATACCAAGAACTGAAAGACTTAACTTTAAAGAAAGATTGAAAGCTTTTAAAGAAGCTTTAGCACCATTAGGATTTCCAGTAATAATATTCGCCGGAATCTACTCTGGTTTCTTTAGTCCTACTGAGGCAGCAGCAGTATCAGTTCTATATGCAATAATTTTAGAGGTATTTGTATTTAAATCTATTAAATTTAA
>JAAZMG010000164.1 GCA_012798935.1 Tissierellia bacterium
AGAGATAAGGAGCGGTGAAGAAGATGATCTTAGTAAATACTGATTATTACAACGATAAGGAGCTTGAAATGCTTGGATTAGTTAAGGGTAGCACAATTCAAAGCAAAAATATTGGAAGAGATATAACTCAAGGTCTTAAGACTATTGTAGGAGGGGAGTTAAAGGCTTATAACGAGATGATGAATGATGCTAGAGCCCTTGCTACAAAAAGAATGGTTCAAGAAGCAGAAGAATTAGGAGCAGATGCAGTAATAAATATTCGCTATGCTTCATCAGCTATAATGCAAGGAGCAGCTGAAGTTATAGCCTATGGAACGGCAGTAAAATTTAAATAGGATGTAGATATAGTATTTCTAAATGTAGATTCCGTGTTTTTAAAATATAAAATTATACAAGAGGGTATAGTTATCAAGGATAGTAGAGAAAGAATTGCTTTTGAATCCATAGCATTAAGAGAGTATTTTGATTTTAAATACTATAGCGACTATTATAATGAGCGAATGTTAGTTTAGGGCGAATTAATGATTTATGGTTCTGCCGAAAGGTTTTTGCACCTAGCTATAGAATGTGTAATAGACATTGGAAATCACATAATTGCTAATATGGGATTTAGAAAACCTGAAAGCAATAGAGAAATAGTGTATGATATAATAAAAAATAATTTAAAAGATATGGAAGATTTTAGGGATATAGTTATGAATTATGTATAAATAAAGTTTATTAACTCTAGTTGTGCAAAATTTAAATTAGCTGTAATGATAAACTTTGTATTCCTTGCACCTATTGGAGTTGTCGGCGACTATTTGATGACTACTGCACTATTCTTTCTTTTATAGATATCTTAAGCGATATTAGTAAAAATTATTTACGAATATCGCTGTTTTTTATTTACTGCTTGACCCCTATTACGTACAACGTAATAGGGGAGAAAATGGGAAAGAGAATTGATGAAACTCCATTAACTGAAACGACTTTTTTGATTTTATTAGCAATATATGAGCCAAACCATGGTTATGGAGTATTAGAGGTAATGAGGTCAGTAATAATTATCTATTATTAGGGTTATTAGGAATAGCATTTATATATTTATCTGTAAAATTAATTCAAATCAATGGGAGTATAAAAAATTGCAAGAGTAGGTGGTTTTGACTATAATACTGCTAAGGATTGCTTATATAATATACCAGTTTATGATGAAAGGAAAAGTTTATGATGAAAGTGAGATCTCAATTTAAATTTATTATTTCTATGTTTATATTTGGAAGTATTGGTTTGTTTGTCAAGGTAATAAATATGTCTAGTTCGATAATTGTTTTAATGCGTGCTATAATAGGAAGTTTATTTATTGCTTTAGTTGTTGCAATACGCAAACAGCCTATTAATAGGAAATCAATTGTTAATAATCTTCCTATATTGGCGTTATCTGGGCTGATCATGGGTGCTAGTTGGGTATTTTTATTTGAAACATACCGCTATACAACAGTAAGTATTGCTACATTGCTATATTATTGTGCACCTATTATTGTATTTTTGTTATCGCCTATAATATTTAAGGAACCATTGACATGGAGTAAAATATTGGGCATAACATCTGCTATTATCGGCATGGTTATTGTTAATGGTTTTGGTATAGGAGGTAGTAGCCCTTACCTAGGACTGATTTGCGGAATTGTTTCTGCCTTGTTGTATGCTGCACTAATGATACTGAATAAGTTTGTAAAGAATTTATCTGGATTAGAAAGTACATTAGCCCAACTAATTGTAGCGGCTTTTGTAATGACGGTTTACGTTTTACTTAGACATGAAGTTAAGTGGTCTTTTAGTAGTGGGTTAGAAATATTTTTGATTATAGTTTTAGG